>JBEIDK010000084.1:0-13826 GCA_040383485.1 Flavobacteriales bacterium | reverse complement strand
TGCAGTTCAATTTGTTTGTAGTTTCTGAAAAGTAGCTTTAAGGTTGCTACATCTTCGTGCATAATTCCTGTAAATTTATTATCCCAAAGAGCAAGGTCAATATCTGAATATTCGTGTATATTGCCATTTACGGCAGAGCCAAACAAGTATGCTTGTTGTGGGTTGTAACCTAATTTAATTAAATCGGCAATAAAATGCTGTGCAGTGATTATTGCAGTATCTCTTGTAAGCATAGTTTTAGTTTAGTTATGGTTGGTTCAACACTTTTTATGTATTCTATTTTTATTGATTTATAGAGTTTAGTTTGATAGTCAGGATAACGTCCTTCAATATTCCAAGCATCTATCATTTTAAATTCGTCTTGCAGTTCAATAGGTAAATCTAATTTAGCTACTTCATGCAAATATATCAAACTATGAATTCGTGGCGGATGATTTTCAAGATTATTCATTACCCAAGCTGCTTTAAACATTTTTTCCAAAGCCAAATGCCAACAGAAAAGTGCCATCATATATTGCTTCTTTTCAATCATGCCTTCGGCCGCTAACCAGCTACTTTCTGCTTGTTCCTTCCAATATTCTATGTGTTCTTGTTTTGTCAAATGTTTAGTATAGTATCACCAGATTGCTAAAAGAATATTAATGTGTATTTTTTTTTCATAACTAATTTATCATTTGTTCGTCACTGCGAGTCATGTCTCAGGCGAAGCAGTCTCTTTTGAGATTATCAACATGTAATCTTTTTTGCGTTGATGCTACTTCGTGGTGCTTCGCTACGCTCGCAATGACGGGTTATTACTCCACCACCAATTTCTTAACTGTATTACCAACTCTTACAAAATAAACACCTTTGCTTAAATGTTCGATGTTAATAGTAAGTAGATTGTCGTTTGTAGATGGTAGATAGTTAAATGAAACCTCTTTACCCACCACATCCATAATCACCAACTTAGAATTCAGAACATGGAACTTAGAATTAACCTCAATATTCAACACATCCTTTGCAGGGTTAGGGAATAAGCTAAAATCAATTGATTGTGCAATTTCATTGATGCCGTCAGTTGTGCCCACCAAAGTTTTATTTGTGCCACCATTTGAAGTACAACGCACTCTTGCTGCTTGTAAGTTTTTAGTAGAGTTACACGGCTGACTATAAACAATATCCACTCTGTACAATGTATCGCTTGGCTCATTTGCTGGCGGATAATCTGTATAGGTGTTTTCTGTGCCTGCGATGGTGTCTATAGGGTGCATGCTACCAATATGTCCGCGGTTTATCACATAGCTTTGTGATATATAGCCTAAGTTATTGTTCCAACTCAACACGCGTGAGGTACCAATGTTGGGTGTTATTTGTAAATGTATGGTTCGGTGATATAAACTTGGTAAAGTTAAATTACCACAGCTATCCTTTATGGCTAATTTGTAAACATCGGCATGTTGGCTTGGGTTTGAGCTGCTGTCTGTAAATTCCGATAATGCAGCGTATGGTTTTCCACCCACACGTACGTAAACACTTTGTTGGTTAGTTTCTTTAAACACAATAAAGCTATCAATATCAGTTGTAACTGGCTTTTCCCAAACAATTACATTTTTGTTGATAATAGAGTCAACCAATACCATACAAATTTCTGGAGCAGCTACAGTAGAGTTGTTTACTGCCATTGGGTTCGATTGTCGGTTACAACCCAACGCGTTTGTACCCATCACTGAATATAAACCTGACTGGCTTACGCTGATGCTTTGCGTGGTTTCACCGGTACTCCACATGTATGATGTGTAACCACTATTTACTGTTAGCGTTACTGAATTTTGAGTGCATGATTGAAAAACTCCCGTTTGGGTGATTACAGGTGCCGCCGTTGATGGACTGTTAAACGTTATTTGTTTTCCATTTGATGTTACAGGGCATCCTCCATTGCTATAAACTGTGACGGTATAATTTCCTTGCGATGTTGCTATGTATGAACTTTGTGTTTCACCACCCAATGGTATACCGTTTTTATTCCATTGATACGTTGGATTAGTAGCATTGGTAGTGCAGCTTATTTTTACACTACCTCCTTGACAACCTGCAATACTATTGGCAGTTGGAGAGAGTGCAATGGTTTGGTTACAGTTACTGCTACTACCCAAACAAGTAATGTAGTTGCTCTTGCTTAACGAATCGGCGCAACCTGTTTGTGTATCAACTACTTTTAATGCTACGCCATACACTCCGTTTGATGGGTAGTAATGGTCTTGAGATGTTTGACCTGTAAAGTTAGTGCCATCACCATAATACCATATAAAATTTTTGTTGCTTGTGTTTGTAGTATTATTTGTAAACTGTACTTTAAACTGACTGCTTGCGCTTGGTGTTTGTGTATTAGCTGTAAATCCTACCCCAAAATTACTTTGGTTTACGCTCATGGTAATGTTATTTGAGGCTACATTGTTGCTACTCAAACACTCTGTTGCACTAAACAGCAATGCCGATACGTCATCACCATTATTAAGGGTTGTTGAATTAAATACTGAACCTGTTTCTTGGGGTATGTTAATGCCATTTATTCTCCATTGATATAATGGATTGGTAATGCCAGCTCCTGCTGTTGCTGTAAATATGACCCTTGTGCCTTTACAAATGGTACTTGCGGTGCTTGTGATGGTAATAGAGGCTGTTACGTTGGGTAATACTGACATCACCACCAATGCCGATGATACTACCGTTTGCGGAATACAAGTTGCATTAGATGTCATAACGCAGCGAACACTATCTAGGTTATTAATAAGTGATGGCATGTATAAAGTACTTGTTTGACCTGATACTGCCGCTCCATTCAAATACCATTGATAGGTTGGTGATGAGCCACCGTTTGTTGGAGTGGCAATAAATATAACACTGTTGCTTGCATTGGCACAAATGATACTTCCTGTTGATGAGGCTGCTTGAACGCTTGCCACACCTGACTGTGTAACTGCCATACTAATGCTATTACTGCTTGCATTTGTTGGAGTAGCGCAGGTTGCATTGCTTGTTAAGATACATGTAATAGCGTCATTATTATTTAATGTGCTTGATGTATAACTAGCGGAAGTGGCCCCTGTAATATTGATGTTATTCTTTTGCCATTGATAAGTGGGTGATGAGCCACCATTGCTAATGCTTGCTGTAAAGGTTACTGATGTGCCACTGCATATATTGTTTTGTGAGGCAGTAATGCCAATAGTTGGTGTTAGCAATGGTGATACATTCATAATTACTGCATTTGAGTTTACCGTTGCTGGTATTGCACATACTGCATTAGAAGTCATGTAGCAACGAACTGTATCATTATTACTTAAACTGCTGCTACTAAAGGTTGCTCCCGATGTGCTTGCTATTACTCCATTAATTTTCCATACATAGGTAGGTGCGTTGCCTCCAAATGCCGGAGTTGCAGTAAAAGTTACATTGCTTCCAGCACAAATTGTTGAACCGTTTGATAAAATACTTACCGTTGGCGTTGATGATGGATTAACAGTAATACTAATACTATTACTTGTTGCATTGGTTGTTGTTACACAAGGGTCATTGCTTACCATTGTACAGGTAATTACATCGTTATTTTGTAACGAACTGCTTGAATAAATGTAAGCTATAGCACCGAGTATATTTACACCGTTCTTTTTCCATTGGTAAGTAGGTCCTGTGCCACCATACGACGGTATGGCCGTAAATATTACATTGTTACCTGCACAAATACTTGTTTGGGTAGCTGCAATGGCTAATGATGCAGTTCCACTATTGGTATAAGTTACAACTGCTTGGGCTGTTGCAATACAACCATTGCTTGTGCCTGTAACTGTGTAGGTGGTGCTTGAAGTTGGGCTGGCTATTACTTGTGCTGTTGTTGTGCTGTTTAATCCTATTGCCGGGCTCCAACTGTAAGTAGTTGCGCCGCTTGCAGTTAGCGTTTCCGATGGACTTCCTGCACACACTGCTGCTGCTACTGGATTAACAGCTAAGTTTGGTGAAGCATTTACTACAAAAGATATGCTGTTACTGGTTACCACACTTGGGCTTGCACAAGCTGCATTGCTGGTTAATACACAAGTAATAATATCGTTGTTAGCAAATGAGTTACTTATTAATGTATCGGCTGTAAAGCCTGATAATACATTACCATTTTTAAACCATTGATAGCTTGGGCTAGTACCTCCATTAATATTACTGGCATTTAAAAATACCGTTGTACCGGAACAAATGGTCGTTTGTGATGCTGTAATATTTATAGTTGGTGCAACTGATGAATTTACTGTAACAGTTATGCTATTACTTTGTGCTGTTTGGCTTAGTGAGGTTACTACATAGGCAACAATAATATCACCATTTGTAAAGGTTGTGCTACTATAAGTTGCACTATTTGCACCTACTATGGGTTGACCATTTTTAAACCATTGAAAGGTAAAGCCTGTGCCTGCATTGGCTGCCGTAGCTGCAAAGGTTACGTTTTGACCTGAACAGATGGTAGCGTTAGTGGAGGTGATAGTTATAGATAATGAAGTGTCACTGTTTAAATTTGTATTATAATAGTTTTGAACAAGTGTAGCGCGACTTTTTAAATCGAAAGCTGATTGCATGTTACTTACTGATGAGCGTTGAAACAAAAATGCTGTTTCTAAGGTTGAACTTGCATTTGGAGCTAAAATCATACTATCTGTGCTTTGTAAAATTCTATAATCTGCAGCTGTGGTAAGTTCCCAATTTGTGGGGTTGTTAGGGTCAGTTGTCCAAGGTGCAAAATAGCTACAATTTGTTGCTCCACCTGTACCATTTCCTCCGTATGTCAAAGCAGTACCATTACGCCAACGACCATTGAGATAATTGGTAATGTGGTTTGCGTTGGATGGATTTCCTGTAATTGAATCGCTTGTGTTATTAAATACAATACATTTTTTCATTGTTTTATTCAATAAAATACTTCCTATTGCAGGAGGGTTTGCTCCATATCCAGCTGAAGTTTCATCATTATTATCAGCATTATACATAAACGCCATATTTTTTCCAACATCAGTTCCTGGTAAATCATCAACATAATATCCTAAATCAAAATCATTCCAAATACCCATTCTTAATCCATGATAAGTATTTGAGCTTCGGTTTACAATTTTGTATTGTAAGAAAATAGTGGTATCAATCGCGTTGCTTTGACCTGCAACTTCATAAGCCATAACATGTATATCAAACTTAAAAGGATTAGAGCCTGAAGTTTCGGTATGTATTATATCATCGTTAAAAATCATATAAATACACTGGTCTCCTTTTATTTTTGGATAATCTCCATTTTGTGGTTCGTAAATCCCATTGCTATTGGCATCATAAAAAGGTGCTAATTGGGCAGCTTCTCCGTTGCTTGTATTCCCATTTGCAGGCCAATTCAAAATTACCTCAGGTATATTGTAAGCAGTATCATTGAAGTTTGCAATGTGATTTTGAATTTGTGATTTATTTACTTTCCACAAACGATTGTAACGTGTAGCATAGTTATTTGCAGTTCGTGAAGTTGCAACAGGGCCATACTGATAATCAACTCCTGTTTGAGAATATGTTTGGGCAGCAGCATGTAATTGCCCTCCAGCATCAATACCACCTAACCATAACGCTGAAGCAAAGTGTGCATTTTTACCAGAACCTTTTGGTACTTCAAAACTTGAAGCTCCTGACTGGCTATCCCAAAAGAATTCGAAATTATTTTTAAAACGGGCTTTGATTTTGTTGGTATCTAGGTAATTAGATGCAAATGCACTGTTTGGATTAACAACTGTAACGGTAATTGTGGCTACATTTGATAAGCCCCCACCAATATTCTGAACAGAGTAAGTTTTTACTGCATTGCCTACATAACCCGCTGCCGGGGTATAAGTTACATTACCGCTAGTATCGGCCAACCAAGAACCTAAAGCATTGCTAAAGCTTGATTGTGTGCCGGCTATACCAGTATTTAAATCAAGGGTCAATGGATTGATTACACTAGCGGTATCATAATCATTTGCCAATACGTTAATTAATACTGGTGTATTTGTTGTAGTTGAAGCATTATCATTTATGGCAAAAGGTACACTAGCAACAGATGAGCTTACATTAAAATTAGTGCTGTAGGCACAGCCAATACTATTAACTATTGAAACAGTATGGTTTCCATTTGCTAATGTTTTTGTATTTGCTCCTTCATAAAAATCATTATCCCAACTGTATATGAATGGAGTATTTGTATTACCTGGCAATGTGGCTGTTGCAATATTGTTATTAACATTTACATTGGGCGTAAAATTGGCGCAAACAGCATGCGGTGCTATGGTAAATTGTGCATCTGTAAGTTGTGCACCACTTATAAACTCATGCTGCACAGAAGCTATTGCATTAAAAGTTCCATTTCGTGAATATGTGCGTGAGAAAGGTAATTTATATGTACTACCATTTTTTAACGTTATGTTCGAAAAGTACATCCAATCACAATTGCCATGAAGAACAGCATCATTGGCAGTAATATTAGTTGTTGGCGTCAATAGTTTTGTTGCTACATCCAAACCTTTTACAAAAATATCTGAGTGAAGATTTATTCCAATATCGCTGAACCAAGCAGTATCAGTCGCTAAATTATAATCAGTATCGGCCCAACCATAAAATATTTTTTGACCATTTTGAGTTCGTGAGATTTGTAATCTTGCACCTGAAACGTTACCACCTGAACCATCCGAAGCTTGCCATGGAGTGCTTGTGGTAGTTGCCTGGGTAGTTTTTAAACTATCCAATACAATTGCATCCCAACCTGTAATTGTGCTATACACATCACATAACAAATTTTGATTATTCCAAGTGTAGTCTAATGAATCCAAATTATCGGAACTACATGCCCTTACATTACAAAAAATATGTAAGTTATTTGTCGCATCAACTGTTGCATCAAAACCATTCTGTCTATCAAAAAATGGCCTTTTACTTCCAGAATTTGTTGAACGCAAAAACGGTAACAAATGTGCTAATTTAGCAAAACTATAATATGGCATTTCTGTCCAAGTAACTCCTGCATTAGTCGTTTTATAAATTATAGGTTGGTATGATTTATTTTCATTAAAATGAATTGAGTCTTCTCCAATATAAATAACATATCCTACGTTACCATCCTGCGAAAAGGCACAAATTGGCGTTGTATATACATTTTTGAGGCCTGATACGGCATCAGTTCTAAAAGGATGTGGAAAAGTTTTGGTTGTCCAGGTAAATGAGTTAGAACCTGTATTTAAAGTTCCAATATGTAAAACAGCATAACGGTAACCCTGAGCAAGGGCAGTTGTGCCATTTGCATCATCGTAATATCCTCCTAATACATAAACTTTTCCGTTATCGCAGCTTTGAATTGAGTAATAGGCAAAATCACTTTTTTGTGCACCAAGTAGGTTTAAATTATCTATATAATTAACGTTATTGTTTGCGCCAGAAAGCTTTATACTTCCAAAATAATTTCCTTGCCAAGGTCCTCCCATATGCCATGGCCCGGAGGCAACTGCAAATGCATTTGCAGCGTTTGTATTGCCAGGTGTTGGGTTTACAAAAGTTCCTGATGGATAACGGCAAGAATGCACAGCATCATCTGGCACCACAACAAGCGTTGAATCAAAAGAAGTGCCTCCATTTGGAGAAACTGCATTTTCTACAATCCCACTTGCCCCGGCCGTAGAAGTATTGCGGCGTTTGGTAAACATAATGGAGTTTAAATCTTGGTTTGCAGTAAGACAATTACTTTCCGTAACTATTACAGAAAATAAGTTTGCAGAACTTCCCATGGAAATCCTTGTAAGCGGCTGTGCATATGAAATTAAAGCTGAAACTGCCAATGCAACTAATGTGTAAATTTTTCTCATTCTGTTTGTTTTAATATGTTGTTAATTTTTTCATTTCTGAATGTGTGAGCTATATTCCGGATTGTCTATATTTCTAATATCATTATTCTACCAATTAATTATATTCATTCGCAAAATATGAATTTAAGCCAAATGTTAAAATAAATTTTTAAACGAACAATATTTAGAAATAAATTTAATAGTGTTGTATTACTGGATTTAGATTAAACGTCAAAAGTGATCATTTAAAGTATTCCCAAAGTATTAATAATATTGATTTAAACTAACAATTTTGTTTAAGGTAAATAATGAAATAATAAATCCCGACAGAATTTAAACTTGTCGGGATTTATTATTCTTTAATGCCTACAATGAATACATATTACTCCACCACCAACTTCTTAACAGTGTTACCTAATCTAACAAAGTAAACACCTTTGCTTAAAGGTTCGATGTTAATTGAAAGTATATTGTCGTTTGTAGATGGTAGATAGTTAAATGAAACCTCTTTACCCACCACATCCATTATCACCAACTTAGAATTTAGAACTGAGAACCTAGAACTAACCTCTACATTCAACACATCCTTTGCAGGGTTAGGGTAAATGCGGAGACTATTTTCAAAGTTACTTTCAACTTTTTCAATTGAAGTAAGGTCCGATAAAAGTAAGGTTCGATTTGTCCCACCGTTTGAGGTACATCTTACTCTAGCACCTTGGATGCTTTTTGATGAAATACATGGCTGCGATAAAATAATCTCTACAATATAATCTACATTGATGTCGGGTAAGTTTAAGTCAGTATAAGTGTTTAAATTGCTTTGTACCGAGTCAATGGTTGTCCAAGTACCTTGATGCCACCTGTTTATTCGGTAATAGTAACTAAACGGAATACCTTCGGCGTGGGTCCAACTTAAATTACGTTGTAAACCAATACCAGGGGTTATTTGCAAGTGCATGGTTTTGTAATGCCCGCTTGGTAAGGTAAGGTTTCCACATGAGTCTTTGATAGCTATTTTATACCTATCGGCACGTGCCAAAGCATTAGATGCTACATCAGTAAACTCACTTAATTGATTATAATCCCTAGCTCCAATGCGGTTATAAACTCCTGCATAAATTCCTTCCTTCATCACAATAAACGAATCTACTTCGGCAGCGCTGTAGTTAGATTTATTCCAGGCAATAAGGTTTTTATTGTTTACAGTATCTACTGTTACCAAACAAATTTCGGGAGCAGTGAGGTATGAGTTATTTATTATTTTAGGATTAGATAATGCTTGGCAACCATTGGCATTGATTCCCGTTACAGTATATAAGCCAGAATTAGTAACCGTAATATTTTGTGTAGTAGCACCATTGCTCCATAAGTAATTTGTAAAGCCTGCACTAGCGCTAAGTGTAGCACTACCACCTGCACAGCCACTAATTACACCTGTTTGGGTAATGGTAGGCGCAGTAGGTGGATTAATATTAAACCTTGCAAGTAAAACCGATGAAGTTTTAGGGCAGCCACCATTTTCATATACAGTAACACTATAAAAGCCATTGACACTGGCAACAAAAGTACTTTGTGTAGCGCCGCCAATAGGCACACCATTAATATTCCATTGGTATGATGGTGTTACAGCATTAGTAGATGCAGTAAGTGTAGCACTACCTCCCACACAACCGTTGATGGTACTTGAAGGCGATATGCTTACCGTTTGTGTGCAATTAAAACTAGCACCAGTGCCACCACTGCAAGTAATGTAATTGTTTATGCGTAATGTATCAGCACAGCCTGTTATTGTATCTTGAGCAAATAGCGTTACTGAGTACGTTCCATTTGCAGCATATTGGTGTGATGGGCTTTGTGCAATAATATTAGTACCATCACCAAAAAACCATCTGTAAGCAACATTTGCTGCTCCAATAGAACTGTTGTTGAATTGTGTATTAAAAGGAGGTTGTATTAAACTTACATTGCTGGCTGTAAAGGCTAAACCATAATTAACATAAGTTATGCTTGCAGTTATTGCATTTGAAACTACAAAAGTGTTGCTGATGCACTCAATGCTACTAAACATAATTGCAGTAACTATATCATTATTTTGCAAGTTAGTAGGGCTAAAATTGGGAGAAGATGTAGCTGCAAAATTGTAACCATTTACACGCCACAAAAAGAAAGGACTTGTACCTGTATTGGTTGCATTAGCAAACAGGTTTACTGGCGCGCCTGCACAGGCTGTGCCCGTTTGGTTTGTGATGCTTACAGTTGGTGTTACGTTGTTTTGCACAGTAACAAATTGTGGCGATGACATAGCTGGCGAACCTATTGCACAGCTTGAATTACTTGTCATCTCAACAGTGTAATAATCGTTGTTTGCGGCAGTTGTTGTATTATAAGTTATGTTGGTAGCACCTATAATAAGAACTCCGTTTTTATACCATTGATATGTTGGAGAAGTTCCGCCACCTTGCACATTGTTTGCTAGCATCAGTAAGTTTTGACCAGCACACAAACTGGTATCATTGGCTGTAATGCCTGCAATGGCTTGCACGGCAGCACTTACGGTAATATTTACCAATGGTGCTGTTGCTGTAGTTGGATTTGCACAATTGGCATTGCTCGTCATTACAACCGTAAATTGGTCACCATTGGCAATGGTGCTTGTAGTATAACTTGCAGTGGTTTGCCCACTAATTACCACATTGTTCTTTTTCCAAACGTAAGTGGGTGCTGTACCGCCATTGGTTGGTGTTGCATTAAAGGTTACAAAATCACCACTACAAATGGTTGTTTGGCTGGCACTTAAAGCAACACTTGGCACAACGCTTGGGTTCACTGTTACAACTTCTGTAGCAGAGGTATTGCTACAACCGTTTGCATCGGTTACAATAACGGTGTATGAACCAGATATTGTGGCATTGTAACCCGCAGCTGTTGCAGTAATATTTGTACTATTTCTTTGCCATTGATAGGTAAGTCCAGTTCCTGTATTAGCTAACAAGGCAACACTACCACCACTACAAAAAGTAGTTGTAGCTTGAGGCGTGATGGTAGCTGTAGGTGGTTGATTAATAGAAACTGTCGTAATGGCTGAGGTTGCAGAACAACCGTTAGCAGTTACAACTACTGTAAAAGTACCAGCAATAGTTGCATTATAATTTTGAGAGTTTGCCCCGCTAATATTAATGCCTCCTTCACGCCATTGATAAACATTTCCAACACCACCATTTGCATTTAAAATAATCGAACTGCCGCTACAAATAACTACTGATGAGCCATTTGAAATTGTTGAGGTTGGCAGCGCATTAAATGTCAAAATTGTAGCTGCTGACAATGTGCTGCAAGCACCAACATTTGAAACAATAACTGTATAAGAACCTGCTATTTTTGCATAATAATTAGCGGAAGTTGCACCTGTTAAATTTATACCATTTCTCTTCCATTGATATACTAAATTACTGCCTGTATTTGCACTAAGTAATATAGAGTCGCCAACACAAGCCGAAAGTGTACTTGATGTAATATCAGCTTGCGGCTGCCCGATGCTAATGTTTATTGTATCAGTTGCAGAACACCCAACTGCTGTAGAAACTTGCACCCAATAAGTTCCAGTATTTGAAACTGTAATTGATTGTGTTAATTCACCAGTGCTCCACAAATAACTTGCACCTGTATTTCCAGCATTTAGATTAATGGTTCCACTACACGCACCACCATCTGAGCCTAAGTTTACAACTGGGACAGTTGCACAGATATTAAACACCCCACCTTCATACAAACTCCACAAACCTGTTTGATTTTTGGTGCGAATAAATAAACTATGCGTGCCTCCTGCCAAACCTGTTGTTGATATGCTTTGGGCAATACTTATTGAATCAGCTAAAGCACCCGTGCTGATAGATATTCCATTTCCTACTCCGGGGTCTGTATCAAAAAAATATTCTGCTTTTGTAATTTTAGGTTGAATTGTAACTGTATTAGGTGCTTCAATATAAAAACTGCGTGCTTCATACATACCCCACAAGCCAAGTTGGTTTTTAGTTCTCACACATAATTTGTGAAACCCGCTTGATAAACCTGTTGTAGAAATGGATGTTGCTGTAAAATCAATAGAATCGGCTACTGCACCTGTTGTTATTGAAATTCCATTACCAACTCCAGGGTCTGTATCTATAAAATACTCTGCTTTTGTAATTTGAACTGAAGGTGTTGTAGATGAGGAATTGATATAAAAATTTCTGCCCTCATACATACTCCATAAACCCAACTCATTTTTGGTTCTTACAAAAAGTTTGTGAAATCCTGTCCCTAATCCTGTTGTTGAAATATTTGATTGTGTAAAATCAATTGAATCAACAGCACTACCTGTAGCTATTGATGTGCCGTTTCCAACACCAGGGTCTACATCAAAAAAATATTCTGCTTTTGTAATTTGAACTGAAGGAGTAGTAGCAGTAGAATTAATATAAAAATTCCTTGCTTCGTACATACTCCACAATCCATTTGTGTTTTTGGTACGAATAAATAATTTATGAAATCCAGCACCTAAGCTCGTGGTAGGCATTGAGGTAGTAATATCAACCGAATCGGCTTGTGTGAGCGTAATGGCTGTGCCACTACCTACACCCGGGTCAGTGTCGTAAAAGTATTCTGCTTTTTTTATTTGTTGCGCTTGCGCCAACACCTGAAACAGAATAAATACGACTATCCCTATTGAACGGAATGTCCTATTCATATATTTATATATATAGGATAATTAGTTTTGCTTACGCGATTTGAAATTTACATTCAAAGTGCCATTCAATGGAATACTTGTGTTTGAAATATTCATCAATGTCATTTGAGGTATTAAGTTACTTGCACCTGTTAAATTCTTCATTGGATAACTGCCTCCATAAATGCCAATATCAGTTCCATCGGTAGCAGCATTTTTTCCGCTACTTGTAGCTTTTAAAGTCCAATTAACAGTCCATGGAGTTGAGTTTCCAACAGTTAGAGTGTTATTAAACTGATATGTAGGCATTGTGGTTGCAATATTACCACTACCAGTATTTGAACCAAAAGGTAAGGTAGAAGATAAATTATCAAAAGTCATATTTTTAGTAAAAATGCAATTGTTTACATTACTCCAAGAAGAAGAAGCAACACCGCAAAAGAAAAAAATATTATTTGTAAAAGTTGCATAAGAAATATTAGAGATTGAATAACTACCATTAAAGATATTATGGTCGAATATTACGCCACTTGCAATTGTACCAATCTGACTTGTACCATCTATAACGCCTAAAATATTATTTCTAACAACGCCATTTTGTGTTCTTATTGAAATGCCTCCAAGTAGACTGTTTTCAATAATAAAGTTGTTAAATAAAGATACAGTACTAGCTGTATAACACCTTGAAATGAATATATTACTTGGAAAATAGGAATAAGGCCAATTATGTGTGATGCTTCCATTACATGCTATACCAATAATTTTACTTCCAGAAGCACCATTAAAAAACTGAATCGTGTCTAAATAGAGATTGGTTACCATTGAAGGAAAATTATTTACTGTTCCTGTTAAATAATACCCAGCACCTACCAAGGTTAATCTTTTATTAAGGGTAATATCTCCATAAGTATTAGGTGAACCATGTACATAAATGGTATCGCCAGCTGTGGCAGCGTCAATAGCTGTCTGCAAATTGGTGAATTGCCCACCATTAATAACTCCGTTATTTACTGTGTGTACAGTTGCCTTAGCACCTACAGTCATTAAAATTACTGCCGCAGCAGCTAAAATACTTTTTGTAATCTTTTTCATGTTGTTTATTTATTTTTTAATTATTTGAATGAGCAGCTGAAGCTGGTTCATGCTGTTTTATTTATTTGTTGTATATATTATTTACTTTGTTCATAAAAGGTGTCTGGGCACAAATCAGCACCATTGCTCCATGCTACAGTTCCAAAGCTAACATGTGCTGTATT
>JBEIDK010000083.1:0-14153 GCA_040383485.1 Flavobacteriales bacterium | reverse complement strand
GTCCTTCTTTAAAAGTGGTAAAATAGCTACCTTAACTGGAGCTAAGAATGCGGGAATATTTAGCACTGTGCGAATGGTTTCATCCTCAAGTTTCTCTTCGGTATATGCTTTAGAAATTACTGATAAGAACAATCTATCTAATCCTACTGATGTTTCAACTACATAAGGAACATAATTTTGGTTTAACTCTGGGTCGAAGTATTGCAATTTTTTACCGCTGAACTGTTCGTGGGCCTTTAAGTCAAAATCGGTGCGGCTGTGAATTCCTTCTAACTCTTTGTATCCGAAAGGGAACTCAAATTCTATATCTGCTGCCGCGTTGGCGTAGTGTGCTAATTTTAGGTGGTCGTGAAATTTGTAATGCGCATCAGTTAAACCTATGTTTTTATGCCATTTCATGCGCGCGGCTTTCCAGTATTCGTACCATTCCATTTCAGTGCCTGGGCGAACGAAAAACTGCATTTCCATTTGTTCAAATTCACGCATACGGAATATGAATTGACGTGCTACAATTTCATTCCTAAATGCTTTACCAGTTTGGGCTATACCGAAAGGTATTTTCATACGCCCCGTTTTTTGAACATTTAAAAAATTCACAAAAATACCTTGTGCCGTTTCTGGTCTTAAATAAATAGTATTAGCTTCCTCAGCAACGCTCCCAATCTGTGTACTAAACATCAAATTAAATTGGCGTACTTCAGTCCAATTTTTTGAACCTGAAACAGGGCAAACAATTTCTAAATCTTCAATTATTTTCTTTACTTCTTCTAGGTTGTTATCGTTTAAAGCTGTTTTGAAGCGTTCTTCAATTGCGTTTATTTGGTTTTGATACTCCACCACACGCGCATTGGTACTTCTGAACATAGCTTCATCGAAACCTTCGAAACGCTTTGCAGCCTTCTCAACTTCCTTTCTGATTTTGTCTTCAATCTTAGCCAAATGTTCTTCAATCAACACATCGGCCCTGTAACGTTTTTTGCTGTCTTTGTTATCAATGAGTGGATCACTAAATGCATCCACATGTCCGCTTGCTTTCCAGGTAGTAGGGTGCATAAAAATTGCGGCGTCTATGCCCACAATATTTTCATGAAGGTGGGTCATGGCCTTCCACCAATACTGGCGTAGGTTGTTTTTTAATTCGGCGCCATATTGGCCATAGTCGTAAACTGCGCTTAAACCATCATAAATTTCTGATGAAGGAAAAATGTATCCGTACTCTTTGCAATGTGAGATTACGTTCTTAAAAATATCTTCTGCTGTCATAATGGTGCGAATATAAAAGAAAATTTAGGGGTGGCAATTTGATGTTATTTTATATTTATCTGCAAAAAAACTTTATGTCTAAATCAACACCAGAATAAGATTCTAATTGGTTTTAATAAAAAAAGCAATTTAAAAGGTAAGTCCCATTGCAATGCTATAGTTAAAGAAAAAATAAAAATTCTGGAATTCTTGATTATTGAACTTAATAGCTTTAGTTCCAACCTGAAAATTAATCATTAGTTTTTTGATAGGATTTATACAATAACCACCAACAATTTCTCCATTTATCGCATAAAATTTCTGATCATAGTAAGTAGAATAGTAGCTGAAAAAAGAATTATAAATATATTCAGTCCGAAAAGTATTTTGCGCAAAACCTATATTTGGATTTACATAAAATGCTCCAATTTTTGAACCTCTGAAATAGAACTTAATACCCATTGATACCAATAGATTGTCACTATAAATTCTTGCTTTTCGATTTGATTTATTACTCTTTTCATATGCTATAATTTTTTTGTCATAAAGCGGTCTATAATCATAAGAAAAAGAAATCATTGTGCTCTTTCCATTAATTTTATTTCTGCCCAATTCCAGATTTAAGCTTGGTACAAAATACAATAATTTAAGAAGATCAATACTTAAAGAACCATAATAAGACCGATTTTTGGAATCAATAATATCATGACTACTCAACCCTACCTTAGTTGTATCATTTTTACTATAAATACCATTCTTTTCAAACAATTGCCTTGAATTGGCTTGCAATTTATCAATGCTCATTGAAACTATCGAATCTCGAATAATTGTTATTGTTTGACTTGAAATTTCACCATCACCAAGTATGGTTATTGAAACTGTTTTATCATTTTGATGGTGAGCAATACCAATAAATTTTCTACCCGATTTGGTTATTACTGTGTCCCCATCATTAGCATATAAATTAAACGCTAGAATTAATAATAAAAAAAGAAGAATTGCTTTCATAGAATTAGTCATTATAATTAATATTTTATGGTAATGTTTTTTACAATGTTTTAACTTCAAAAATATAAAAAATAATTTGGTCTCCACTTTTAAAAAATTGAATTATAAATTAATCATTAAGATTGTATAAATTAGTAAATTGCTTCAACTTTCAAGAAAAATATAATTTGACAATAGCAAATCCTATAATGAACAACAACAATTTATGACTCCACATCAAATTTTAAAGCAATATTGGGGCTATGATGCTTTTCGTTCATTGCAAGAAGATATTATTAATAGTGTTTTAGAGAAACAAGATACACTTGGTTTGTTACCTACTGGAGGTGGAAAATCTATTTGCTTTCAGGTACCAGCCTTAATAATGGATGGAATTGCAATTGTTGTTACACCTCTTATTGCCTTGATGAAAGACCAGATTGAAATTCTTCACAAAAAAAACATCAAGGCAGTAGCTATATTCTCAGGAATGAGCAAAGGAGAAATTGATGATGCGCTTGAGAATTGTAGATACGGAAACATTAAATTTCTGTATTTATCTCCAGAGCGATTGAAAACAGAGATAGTTGTTGAACGCATCAAACGAATGAAGGTAAGCATGATTGTTGTTGATGAAGCACATTGTATTTCGCAATGGGGTTACGATTTTAGACCTTCATACCTTGAGATTGGAAAAATTAGAGACATACTGCCCAATGTTCCAATAATTGCACTCACGGCTACCGCTACTCCAAAAGTTACAGAAGATATTCAAGAAAAACTATTGTTTAAAAAGAAAAACTTATTTGCAAAAAGTTTCGAAAGAAAAAATGTGATTTACTATAGTATTGAAGAAGATAATAAATTAAATAGGGTTATTCAGATTTGCACTAGAATAAAAGGCTCAGGAATTATCTACGTAAGAAATAGAAAAAGGACCAAAGATATTGCCGAGTTTTTGCAACGAAATAAAATTGGTGCAGACCATTATCATGCTGGTTTAGAACAGGAAATTAGAGATAAACGTCAGCAGAGCTGGAAAGATAATAAAACAAGAATTATTGTTTGTACCAATGCCTTTGGAATGGGTATAGATAAACCTGATGTTAGGTTTGTAATTCATTTGGATATACCAGATAGTATCGAAGCATATTTTCAAGAGGCAGGAAGAGCAGGTAGAGATGAGAAAACTGCACATGCTATTCTACTTTTCGATGATAGTGATAAAATTCAGTTAAAAGATAATTGGCTTATGTCATATCCACCCATTGAAAAAGTAAGACTGATTTACCAATCAATCGCCAACAATCTGCAACTAGCTATCGGAAGCGGTTTAGATACTAGTTACGATTTAAACATTGAAGAATTAGCAGCTCAATACAAGTTACAACCCATACTGGTCTACTCATGCATGCAAATTCTCGAGAGAGAAGGTTTTATTATTTTTAATAAGGAGAAACTACTGCCTACTCGTATGAAAATTTTACTGAACAATATTGAGTATTATAATTTTCAACTAAAAAATATTAAGTACGAAGAGATTATGAAAACAATTCTCAGAAGTACAACAGGCTCTTTTGAAACTTATATAAAAATAAATGAATTTGATTTGGCAAGAAAAATGAATATAAAGGTTGAAAAAGTTATTGAAGATTTAACTGCCTTAAAAAATTTGAGGGTGATAGATTATTTACATCAATCAAGAGCTACCCAAGTTATTTTTACAGTTCCAAGGGTGGATGCACGAACATTAAATTTACCACGTGATACTTATGAATGGAGGAAAACACAAGCAGAAACAAGGATGATAGAAATGATTAAATATGTGTACAATAAAAGTATCTGTCGTTCGGTTGCACTTCTTAATTATTTCGCTGAAGAAGGAAATAACTGCGGACTCTGCGATGTTTGTATTGAGAAAAAAAAAAGTAAATTAACGAATGAAGATTTTGAAAAAATTAAACTACAAATAATAGAACTACTTTCAATAAAAACATATAAACTAGAAAATATGTCGAATCAAGTAATTGGCTATAACTCCGAAAAGATATTGCACTGCATACAAATATTACTTGATGAACAAATAATAAAATATGATAGTGAACTGAACTTAAGTTTTGTTTAGAATTATTTAGTTGTTTTATTAGGTTTGTACTATTAATACCTCATGAGATTTTCAATTCCACTATTTGTAGCCAAGCGTTACTTTTTTGCCAAAAAATCGCAGAAGGCTATCAATATTATTTCAATAATTACAAGCATAGCAGTTGCAGTTGGCACATTTGCTTTGGTAGTAATACTTAGTGTTTTTAATGGTTTTGAAGGCTTAGTAATTGAGATGTTCAATAAGTTTGACCCTGACATTAAAATTACATCCACTATTGGTAAAACATTTACGATATCCAATAGCCAACTAAATGAAATTAAAAAAATTAAAGGTGTCAAATTTGCAGGACTTGCATTGGAAGAAAATGTGCTATTGAAATATGGAGATATGCAGTTTATTGGAAGTATAAAAGGTATTGATGAAACAATTTTTGTAAATAGTGGAATTAAAAGTTCGGTTACAAGTGGCAATGGAATCCTAAATCATAAAAATATTCCATTAGCAATTTTAGGTGAAGGAGTGGCAGATAAATTATCAATTAACTTTGACAATGCTATACAACCCTTAAGTGTTTATTATCCAAACAAAGAAGTAAGCAACATTAATCTAGACCCAAGTAATGCTTTTAATATTCAGAATATAAGTATTGGAGGCACTTTTAGCATTCAACATGAATTTGACACCAAATACGTTATAGTGCCATTAAAATTTGTTCAAGAATTGTTAGATGAGACAGGTGTTTATTCTAGTTTAGAAATAAACTTGAACTACGAACAAAACATTAATGAAGAAGAAATAATAAACAAAATTAAAGGTATTATTAGTAACGGCTTAACGATAAAAAATAAAAATGAACAACATGAGTTTTTATATAAAATTATGAGAGCCGAAAAATGGGCTGTATTTTTTATTTTATTGTTTATTTTAATTATTGCTACTTTTAATTTAACGGGCGCATTAACAATGCTGATTATAGACAAGCAACAAGATATTTTTATCATGAAAAGTTTTGGAATGCCCACTAAATTTCTCAAACAAATTTTTGTGTTGAATGGATTGATTATAACTCTTTCAGGAATTTTAATTGGGGTTAGTAGCGGACTATTACTATGTTGGTTACAAATAAAATTTGGGCTTTTACAATTCAATGGACAAGGTAGTTTTGTTGTGGACTCTTACCCTGTAAAAATTATTGGTAGTGATATTATTTACATTTCTATTTCTGTTATGATTATTGGTATAATAGCATCAATTATACCAGTAAATAGTATTTTTAAAAGAAATAAATTTAATACATTACATACAGAATGACAGGTTTATTTTTCGGTTCGTTTAACCCAATACATATAGGGCATTTAGTATTGGCTAATTACATGCTTAGCTTTGAAGATATAGATGAGTTGTGGTTTGTAATTAGTCCGCATAATCCTCTCAAAGAAAAAAGCACATTATTAAACGACAAGCAAAGATTATACATGGCCAATTTAGCTGTAGAAAACACACCAAAAATAAAGGTCTCTAATATTGAGTTTGGTCTGCCAAAACCTTCATATACTATTGATACAATGTCTCATTTAGAAGCAAAGTATCCACATAAAAAATTTACACTGATAATGGGCGCGACAATATTTTGACGATACATAAATGGAAAAATTATGAATTGCTCTTAAAAAAGTACCCTATTCTAATCTATCCCCGCTTAGGGTCAGACATTGATGAAAGCATAAAAAAATTACCAGAAAATAAGATTAGAACCACCAACGCTCCTATCGTTGAAATTTCTTCCACCTTTATTCGAAATGCAATAAAGGAGAAAAAGAATATTGAATTTTTTCTACCCGCAACGGTATATAAATATATTGAGGAAATGAATTTATATAAGAAATAATTTACTTTCTTTTGACGTAAACACTCATAAAAACCTCTCCTTCTACTTCAAAACTTTTGATGAGCTGAAATTCATTACTCGTCAAATCATGAAATTCGTCTCTAAAATTAGATACATAATAGTTTGCTAAATCAGCCTTATCCTTAAAATCAAATTTCTTATACCCTAGTTCTGAATTTACAAGTTGAACATTCTGAAAACCTGGCGATAAATTATTGAATGACACCTTAATATTTTGTTTTTCACTAGTGTGTTGCATTAGGTATTGTAAAGCTTTCTTGTAATAAACACCCCAGTAATCCATGTCGTATTGCTGATACAAAGGTTTATCTTCGAGCTTTGCAAATGAATTGAAATACACAGCCTGATAAGGATTGTTCTTTGCCATTTGAAACATTGGAAATAATATAGTAATAACAAGGACACAATTAAATATCTGCCTATATTTAGTAAGCGTATTATTTAAATAATTCAGAAAAAGTAAAGAAAGTAAAATCAAGAAAGGATAAGTAAAATAAATATGTCGCCAGGAATCATAAACGATGGATTCCTTGTAAATAATAACTGCAATTGGCAAAGCGAAAAACATCATTGCCAATAAAAATTTGAAATGATTATCAGTCTTTATATTTTTAACCTTAAATAGTACTATGCTTGAAAAAACCAAAGAAATAATACCAATAATAGCCTGTGGAAATGTAACGGTAATAAGAATTGACCATGGAAGATAAATATATGGCAAATCGCACGCTTCTATTAATTCTCCTGCAAAACGTACTGTCCCGTACCACCTAAAGTGTTGCATGTTGAGATACGATAATGCAAAATTATCGATTGGATGTGACCATAAATATGGCCAAAATGCAACTACAATTGCAGAAGTTAAAACTAAATAAATAGGAGTATAAATTATTACTTGCTTTAATTTCAACTCCTTCTTCCATAAAAAGAACAGCACAAAAAATATTGTAAATGGTATCGCAATAATTCCAACAATTCTAATGTCGATAAGTAAGGCCGATGAAATTGAATGAAATAATAAATATTTAAAATTAAAATTTCTGAGTAAACGTACCAATGTAAAAGCTACTAAAATATACCCAACCATTAGTGGAATATCTTTGGAATTGTAATAGCTGTTGCCATAAATACGCGGAGACAGAATAAAAAACAACAAGCCAAAAATGGAAATGTTGATAGAAATTCCAAACTCTAACATGAGCAAATAAAAGAACAATAAACCAACTGCATAAATGAACAATACCTCTAGGTGTCTTATCTTTATGTGGGTTGCGTAATTGTTATTGCCAATCAATTTATATGTCCAAAAGGCTACCAACTCAATGACTGGTCCATAATCCCTATCTTGAAAGGTGAGCAAATCAGAATTTTCTCCAAAAATATATGATGAATTCACCTTGGCTACTTCAATTGAAAATTCATCGTCCCAATGAACCCCATAATTTTTCATATTAAATACACTTAGTACCAAATTGATAACTATTATATAAAGTAATAAATATTTAAGATTTAAAATTTTCGAGAACATCAAAATTGGTATATTTTGAGCACTAAACCATAGGGCATTTGATTCATAATTTTATCAATAGTAAAAATATTATCCATAATTTAAAACAAGAATTTATATTGTAACACTTTATTGATAAAATTTCTTGACTTGAACTCAAATAAAAAAATAAATCTTACTATAATAATTATTGGGCTCATTAGTATTGCATTTATTAGTAAGTTTTGGAAAGATGACATAGAAACCAATATTTCATATAATCACTTTTTGAACAGCGACGGGGGAGGTTATTATAATTATTTGCCTTCTATTTTTATTCGTCAGGATTTTGGCAACGATACCTCTGGAAAAGGCTCCACTTTCATTACCAAAAGCGGACATACTATAAATAAGTATTATGTAGGAACTGCTTTGTTAGACATTCCATTCTTTGCGTTAGGCTGTCTGGATACCAAACTACACAAACAAAAAATTAATGGCTACAACTATTATTTACAAAGAACAGCGGCACTGGGCTCTCTTTTCTATTTCTTGCTTGGCTGTTGGTTCGCATTGCATTGGTTGGTATTAAAATTTAAAGATACCAATAAAGCTATCTTATTTTTACTCATCACCATATCGTCCACCAGCATATTTTATTATTACACCTATGAACCATTTTACTCTCATTGTTATTCCTTCTGTTTTATCAGTATATTCATGTATTCAACACATCAATATTTTACTGAATTAAAGTTCAAATATTTATTTCTTTCCTCCATTGCATTTGGATTTGTAATTATCATTAGGCCAACCAATGCTTTACTTATATTATTAATACCTTTTTTGGCAGGTTCATTCGAAAAATTAAAGACAGGTGCAGAAGAAGCATTTAATCATAAAACAAAATTATTTTTAGTGATAATTTTAGGATTACTAATAACTTCAATTCAACCAATAATTAATTATTGGCAGTGCGGCAATTTTTTCGAATGGGCTTACAAACGAGAAGGTTTTATATTCTCAAATCCACAAATTTTTAAGGTGCTTTTTAGTTTTGAATGTGGTATTTTTATTTATCTACCCATATCTATTGTTGCACTCATTGGAATCATAAAATTGTTTCAGAAAAATAAATTTCAGGCAATCACCTCTGCAACATTTCTAATCATATTAATGTTTGTTCTTTCATCGTGGTGGTGTTATACCTATGGTGATTCAATCATTATGCGCCCTCTTACCGACTATACAACATTAGGTGCATTTTTTGTTGGGTGTTTTTTGGAACAGGTTCAGACTAAACTATTAAAAATTATATCATACTCATTCGTAATAATTTGTATGGTTTATAACTTTAAAATATTCTATCAATACTCGCATGGAATTTTACATTTTGGTATGATGAATTATGAAAAGTATTGTTTCACGTTTGATAAGTTTGCTCCTAAATATTATGGTTGTTTAGGCGGTAGCAAAATTCAAGGCATTTATTCCTCAAGAGAACCAAAAATAATATTGGAAACATTTAATAGTTATGACCAAAGCGTTTCATATTACTTAACAACAAATGCAATTGTAGAGCCAGAAAACATGGCCAATAAATGCCTGTATTTTAAAGATAATGAATTCAATGATGGATTTGTACTAGAAAATGATTCTACACTTTTTAATTCGAATGGATTATACGCTGAAATAGAATTGAGCAGAAAAGAAGTGAAACAAAATAGTGCCTCAGATGCATTATTGGTAATGCATTTGACATATCCAAATTCTAAAAAATATTTTTATTACACTTTTAAAATAAACGAACTGGAACAAAATAATTACAATGTTTGGCGAAGGTGGCATTATACAGTTGATATTCCTACCCCACTCTATCCAAACTACAAACTATGTTTCTATATTTGGAATATTAATAAACAAGAATTTTATATAGATGATTTCTCCCTTAAAGTTTATAGGTTATACTAAAACATTTTTAGTACTAATATTTATAATTATTGATTACAAAATTTCTTTATCACAAAAAAAAGAAATCACCAATGAAGATATTTGGCTGAAAGGAACCTTTAATCAGAAGGTAATTACAGGCATCAATTCAATGAATGACGGCGAACATTACACATCAAATGTTGATAGCAAATACATTGTAAAATATGAATATAAAACAGGCAATGCAGTTGATACCATTTTAAAATCAAGTTGGTGCAATGGATTAAAAATTGAAAGTTATGAGTTTAGTGATGATGAAAATTTAATACTGTTTTCCTCTCAAGTAGAAATGATTTACCGTCACTCATCAAAAGCCGAATTTTATGTTTGGGATAGAAAAGCAAAGAAGATGAAAGCCCTATCTAGTAATGGGAAGCAGATGTATGCTACTTTTTCTCCGAAAGGAAATGCCATTGCCTTTGTGCGTGACAATAACTTATTCATTAAAAATATCAATGATGAAAATGAGAATCAAATAACCACTGATGGTAAGTTTAATGAAATAACTAATGGAGCTGTAGATTGGGTGTATGAAGAAGAATTTGGAATGGACAATGGTTTTGAATGGAATATTGATGGAAGCAAAATTGCCTATTACAAGTTTGATGAAAGTAAGGTAAAACAATATGAGATGACCATGTTTGAAGAAGATTTGTATCCGCAACCTTACAAATACAAGTACCCAAAAGCTGGAGAAGATAACTCTGTTGTAAATGTTTTTATTTATGATGTAAACACTGCTAGTACAACAAAAGTAGATGTTGGTCCAAACCCCGACCAATATATTCCGCGCATCAAGTGGACCAATGATGCAAACCAGCTTAGCTTCCAACGATTGAATCGATTACAAAATAAATTAGAGTTGATGCTGGCAGATGCTACTACCGGAAAATCATCTACCATCTTAACTGAACAAAACGATACCTACATCAAGGTATATGACGATTTATACTTTATGAAAAACAACAAAGAGTTTTTGTGGACTTCAGAACGTGATGGTTACAAACATCTCTATTTAATTGGCTTTGATGGAAAGGTTATCAAACAAATAACCAAAGGGAATTACGAAATGATGGGCTTGAAAGGTGTGGATGAAGTGAATGGAAAGGTGTATTATATTATAGCTGCATCAACTAACCCGCACGAAATAGGTTTGAGTTTAAAAAATAAAATTGAAAAATATATAAAGGAAGTGGACTTGAATAGTAAATCTGAAAGGGATTTATCTAAATATTTAGGTCAAGTTAATGGAGATGATGGTTTTAATGATGCTATTTTTAGTTCGAATTTTGAATATTATATATTAAGTCATAGTGACGCCAATTCTCCTCTAACACAAATATTACGTGATAGAATTGGCAATCAAATTAGAATATTGAATGATAATTATGAATTAAAAAAAGCATTAGAACAATTTAAATTTAGTAAGAAATTTCTAGAAGAAATGCATTTAGACACTCTGCAATTAAACACCTACGTCATCAAACCATCCAACTTCGACCCTACAAAAAAATACCCCGTCATCTTTTATGTATACGGCGGAAGTGGCAGAAACACTGTTGTTGACGAATGGGGCGGGCGTGATTTTATGTGGCAAAACATGATGGCACAAAAAGGCTACATCATTGTTTCATTTGATGGACATGGTACAGAATTACGCGGACAAAAATTCCGCAATTCCATTTACAAACAAATGGGTAAATTAGAAACCGAAGATGCTATTGCTGTTGCCAAACAAATTGGAAGATTGCCTTATGTTGACTCTACTCGCATTGGTATACAAGGCTGGAGCTTTGGTGGTTACTTGAGTAGTTTGTGTATTACAAAAGGAGCAGATGTTTTTAAAGCTGCGGTAGCCATTGCCCCTGTTACGAACTGGAGATACTACGACAATATTTATACCGAACGCTTCTTACAAAAACCACAAGATAATCCAACAGGGTACGATGAAAATTCACCTATTAATTTTGCACATTTATTAAAAGGAAAATATTTATTGATTCACGGCACTGGCGATGACAATGTGCATTTTCAAAACTCTGTGGAGATGATTCGTGCATTACAAAAAGCCAATAAGCAGTTTGAGTTTATGCTCTACCCCGACAAATCGCATGGCATCAGTGGCGGCAACACACGATATAATTTATATGAAAAGGTAACTGAATTTTGGTTGAAGAATTTATAGATAAAAAATAAATGACAACATATATAGCACTTTTAAGAGGTATTAATGTAAGTGGCAAAAACATTATTAAGATGGCCGAACTTAAAACCATGTTTGAGAATATGGATTTTATAAACGTAAGGACATATATTCAAAGTGGCAATGTTGTTTTTAATACAGACAATATTGATATTGATAAATTAACTGAGGAAATTTCTAAACAAATCAACCTTACATTTCACCTAAATGTTCCGGTTTTAATTTTAACCATCAATGAACTAATTGAAATTAAAAACAATAACCCATTTACAAAATCCGAAAAATACGATGCTAGTTTTTTGCATGTTACTTTGTTATCTGATTTACCAGAAAAAAATTACATCAAGGCCATCAATCAAGCTGATTTTAATGATGAATTCATCATAGAAAAAAAAGCAGTTTATTTATATTGCAGCAATGGATATGGGCAAACGAAATTGACAAATACTTTTTTTGAGAATAAATTGAAATTGAAAGCCACCACCAGAAATTGGAAAACAATCAATGAATTAATTAATATTGCTGAAGACAAATCATAACAACTAATCCATGCCGCGGCTTTCCTCCCTTTTGGGGAGGGATTGAGGGAGGGGCTATTAAACATGAAATCAGACATAGAAATTGCACATGAAGCAAAACTTCAAAACATTTTAGAAATTGCATCCTCGATTGGTATTGATGCTGAACAAATTGAGCAATACGGGAAATATAAAGCCAAAGTAAATTTCAAGATTGACAATGAAAAAGTAGTGCAAGGCAACCTAATATTGGTCACTGCTACAACACCTAACAAAAGCGGAAGTGGAAAAACTACTACATCGGTAGCCCTTGCTCAAGGACTAAACAAAATAGGTAAAAAAGCAATCGTTGCTTTGCGCGAACCCAGTCTTGGGCCATGCTTTGGAATGAAAGGTGGTGCTGCCGGCGGTGGCTATAGTCAGGTATTGCCCATGGAAGATATCAACTTACATTTTACTGGTGATTTTCACGCAATTACTTCTGCAAACAACATGTTGGCTGCATTGATTGATAATTATCAATACTATAATAAGGCTACACTCAATGGTCTGAAACAAATATTATGGCGAAGGGTACTAGATGTAAATGACCGTTCATTGCGCTATATTGTTAGTGGTTTAAACGGCAGTGCAAACGGAATTCCAACAGAGACCGGTTTCGACATTACTCCAGCCTCCGAAATAATGGCAATCTTTTGTCTATCGAATTCTTTGGATGATTTAAGAACTAGAATAGAGAATATTTTAGTAGGATACAAATACGACAACACACCATTTTATGTAAAAGATTTAGGCGTTGCGGGAGCTATTGTAACTTTACTCAAAGATGCTTTTCAACCTAACTTAGTGCAGACAATTGAAGGTGGAGCAGCCTTTATTCATGGAGGACCGTTTGCAAATATTGCACATGGTTGCAACAGTATCATGGCTACAAAAGCTGCATTGCAATTTGGAGATTATGCCATTACAGAAGCAGGCTTTGGTAGTGATTTAGGTGGTGAAAAATTCTTAAATATAAAATGTCGTTTGGCAGGAATAGCGCCAAAAGCAACAGTGTTGGTTACAACTACACAGTCAATAAAACTTCATGGAAATGTAGATGAGAAACTCATTAAACAACCAAACATGGAAGGCTTAAAAGCTGGAATTAAAAACGTTGCACGACACATTGAAAACTTACAACAGTTCGGACAAACAGTTATTGTTGCGCTTAATAAATTTGGATTTGATACAGATGAAGAAGTAAATTTTATTGAAAACTGGTGCAAAGAAATGGGTGCTGAATTTGCCATTAACGAAGGTTTTGCTTTAGGTGGAAATGGTGCAGTATCATTGGCGCAAAAGGTGGTCGATGTTGTTGAGAAAAAACCGTCTTATCCAATAAAACATACATATAATTTAGACGATTCTATTGAAGAAAAAATCAAGAAAATAGTAACTACAGTTTATAAAGGAAAAAGTGTTTCGTTTGGTAAAAATGCATTAAACGCATTAAAAAAAATAAAAGAATTAGGCGCAGATAAACTACCCGTATGTATTGCAAAAACACAATTTAGTTTTACCGAAAATGCTACACAGGTAGGTGCTGCCGAAGGATTTAACATACATATAGAAAATTTAATTTTAAATAGTGGCGCTGGATTTATTGTTGCCGTTGCTGGCGAAATTATGCGTATGCCAGGTTTGCCAAAAGAACCAGCTGCAAAAGT
>JBEIDK010000082.1:0-14288 GCA_040383485.1 Flavobacteriales bacterium | reverse complement strand
GGCAATTCATGCTGAACATTTTCATGCAATCCTAGCTGATGGCTAATGTGCGTAAAATAAGTAGTTTTCGCTCCCGTTTTTATGGACAATTCAATGGCTTCATTAAGAGTAAAATGCGAAATGTGCTTTTCTTTTCGAAGTGCATTAAGCACTAAAACTTCTGTACCTTTTATCTTTTCAAGTTCTTTTTCTGATATAAAGTTAGCATCAGTAATATAAGTAAAATCATTAATACGAAAACCTAAAACAGGCAGCTTATAATGCATTACTTCAATAGGAATAACTAATAAATTATCTAGTAAAAAGTTAGTATTATTTTCAATATTAACTATACTAACATCGGGAATTCCAGGGTATTTATGCTCTTCGAAAATATACGAAAATTCCCGCCTAATAGCAGACTCAACTCTTTTAGTAACATATAAGTCCATCGGAGAATTCATAAAATAATTAAATCCTCTAATGTCATCTAACCCAGCTGTATGATCATGATGTTCATGAGTATAAATTATACCATGTAGTGACTTTACTTTATTATTCAGCATTTGTTGCCGAAAATCAGGACCACAATCAATAACGAAATTTTTTGTTTCAGTTGAAATTAATATAGAACTACGAAGACGTGAGTCGTGTTTATCATTACTTGTGCACACTTCACAACTGCAAGCAATCATGGGCACTCCCGAAGAAGTACCTGTACCAAGAAATGTTACTTTCATTAATTCTTATTTTAATCGATAATTTTATAAATATCAGCAAGGTTTCTGCCTCTAGCATTATAATCTAAACCATATCCTACTAAAAATTCATTACCAACTTCTATCCCAACATAGTCTATATGTTTGTCTTTTTGATATGCTTTGGGCTTGAATAATAAGGTGGCAATTTTTACTGTTTTAACTTCATACTTCTCTAAGGCGGCAATCAACATTTCTAGGGTAATGCCAGTGTCAACAATATCTTCTAAAATTATAACATTACGCCCTTTTATAGATTCATTTAAGCCGATTAATTCATTTACTTTTCCTGTTGTTCCTAAACCATTATATGAAGCTAATTTTATAAATGAAAGTTCACAAGGAATATGCACATTCTTTAATAAATCGGATGTAAACATAAATGAACCATTTAGCACAGATAAAAATAGTGGCACATCATAAACACAATCTTCATTAATTCTATTTGCAATGTTTTTAACAGCAGTCGCAATTTCATCTTTATTTATGAAAATTTTGAAATACTTATCGTGCAGTTTTACTGTCTCCATTTGGTTAATTTAATGTTTCAATCGCTACAAATCTTAAAAAAAAAGGAACCAAAATCTTGTTCCTTTTTTATTTTTTTTAATAACTAAACAGTCATTATTTCCTTTTCTTTTATTTCTAAATGTTTGTCAATTTTAGATGAAAAAGTATTGGTATAATCTTGGATTTTCGCTTCGGCCGTCTTACATAAATCTTCAGGAGTTCCATCTTTCTGTGCTTTCTTAATACTATCGTTACTTTCTTTTCGAATATTTCTTAAGCTCACCTTCGCATGTTCTGCCTCAGACTTTGCTCTTTTTACAAGATCCTTTCTGCGGTCTTCGGTTAATGGAGGCACAATAATTCTAATTAGTATTCCGTCGTTTTGAGGATTAAAACCAAGATTTGCAGCTTGAATGGCCTTTTCAATTGGTGTAATCATGGACTTTTCCCAAGGTTGAATTACCAGCGTTCGTGGATCAGGAGAAGAAACTGAGGCAACACCACTTAATGCTGTTTTAGCGCCATAATAATCTACCATAACTCCTTCTAACATTTGAGGACTTGCCTTACCAGCACGTATCTTAGTTAATTCTTGTTCTAAATGGTCTATTGATTTTGACATTAATTCATTTGCCGAATCAATTATCAATTTTAACTCTTCTGTCATTGTATATTAAATTGGAATGCGAATGTAATAATTATTGCAAATTGTTTCTTAAATTTTTAGGTAAACTATCTACTATTAATTTATAAGAATTATCAATTTGCTCTTTAATTAAATTTAAAGATAATTCACCATCAATTATTATTGTATTCCAATGTGTTTTACTCATATGATACCCAGGAATAATTGAATTATATTCTTCTCTCAGTTCAATAGCTTTTTGAGGATCACACTTTGCATTAAACTGTAATGGATTAGAATCAAAAGCAAGTAATAAAAACATTTTATTACATACTTTAAATACCAAAACATTTGGCCCAAAAGGCATACCTTCTGTTACTTCTTTTTTGGCTAAACAATAATCTCTTATTTCTTCGGCATTCATAGATTTATGTTACATAAAAGCTTTCAAAAAGTATAATCAATTAATTTTAATTACTTTCCGTTTCCCACCAACGCGAAAATACTTGATGACGGTCTAGGTTAACTAACTCGCCTATCATAGGATGTAGTAAAGGTAAATTAAGCTTATTAGCATCTACTAAAACACGTTTTATGGAGTCGTCCCAAGCATGCAGTGCTAAAGTGAATTTTGCCCAATGCACTGGTAAGAGTTTTTTGGCATTTAAATCAATTGCTGCTTGCACAGTTTCTTCTGGCAACATATGTATGTATTTCCAGTTTTTATTGTATTGGCCACATTCTAGTATTGCTAAATCAAAGGGGCCATGTAATTTACCAATTTCTTCAAAATGTTTGTCATAGCCACTATCGCCTCCAATAAAAATTTTAAGACTTGGGGTATTTAAAACATACGATGCCCATAAGGTTTGCTTCCTTCTAAAACTACGACCAGAAAAATGGCGGCCTGGTGTTGTAATTATTTCAAAGCCAAATTCTAATTGCTCCGTTTCATACCAATTTTTTTCAATTATTTTATTTCTTGTATAGCCCCATTTTACTAAATGTTCTGCTACACCTAATGAGCATATTACCTTGGAAACTTTTGTATTAATTCTCTTTATGGTATCATAATCCAAATGGTCCCAATGGTCATGCGTTATTATTAAATAATCAATTAGTGGCATATCATCAACTGAATAGTTATTACTGCCTTCAAAGCTTTTAGTTGTAAATTTTAGGGGTGAAGCTGAACCACTAAATATAGGGTCAACTAAAAATATCTTACCATCTATTTGCATAAGATATGAGGAGTGGCCAAACCAAACCAATATATTTTTTGATAGGTCTAATTGTTTAAGGTTATTTTTTTGAGAAGGAATAATTATTGGAGGTTTCGTATTTTTCTCATTATTGAAAATAAATTCTTTTAAAACTTGATAAATTGTAACTCCTTCTGTAAAGTCCGGTGTTTGGTTTATGTTCTGAAACTTATTGTTCGAATAATTTGAAGCACTTTTTATTTTTAATAAAGAATTTCCTGATGGAAGTTTTCCAAACTTTGGTAATCTCAAATATAAAATTACAAATACAGCAATAATTAGAATTGAAATTATAAAATACATTGAAGCAATAAAATTGGATGAAAATTAATTTAAAATTATCAGTATTTAATCCTTAAACCAAATACTTTTTAGTCGCATATATTGTTCAATAACATCACGAACACATCCTTTGCCACCTGCAAAATGTGATACATAAATACTTAGTTTTTGTATTTCATGTACAGCATCGGCAGGGCAAACGGGTACATTTATAATTTTCATTATATCATAATCCGGCAAATCATCGCCCATATATAATACTTCTTCGTTAGTATAGCCATTTTGCTTTTTAAACTCTTCAAGCTTCTCTATTTTATTATGTACACCAAGAAATACATCTTGTACACCGAGATAATTGAGTCTCTCTTTTACTGCGTTACTTCTTGCGCCAGTTATTACTGCTATTTTAACTCCAGCTTTTATCGCTAATTGAACCGCATAACCATCCTTAATATTAAATGTTCTTAGTTGGTCCCCATTCTCCATGAGAATCAATGAACCATCAGTAAAAACGCCATCTACATCAAATATTAGCACTTTTACTTTATTTAATTTTTGTTTGAAATTTTCATCCATTTGAATTAAATTTTTGAGTGATTGACTTGGAAATTATGTCGTAAATTAACTTAAAATTCTTAGGATATTTTGTTAATATTTCTTGATGTTTCTTCATTGTATTTTCATCATTTCTTCTGGCTGGGCCAGTTTGTATTGCATCTGGTTCTCCAACTTGGATTTTAGAAATTGTTTCATTCAATAATGGAAAGAGAATTTGAAAATCTATGTTTTCATTTGCTAAAATAGAACTTGAAATACTAAAAAGATGATTAGTAAAGTTATTTGCAAAAACGGCAGCCAAATGAGTAACTTGTCGTTGATTAGAATCCAATTCCATAATATTGTTAGTAAATAATGAAACTAAATCTCTTATCTTTTTTAGAGTTTCTTTTGAATTAGCTTCCAACAAAATTGGGAAATTTGTATTAACTAATGAGGTATGTTTTGAAAAAGTTTGCAAAGGATATAATACCCCAAAATTTCTAAAGAGTGGATTGAAAATTTTAATATCAGTATTACCTGAAGTGTGAAGTATTATTGGACTAACATGAACTGGAATTTCAGCTAATACATCTGCAATTGAAGAGTCATTTACTGCAACAATTAAATAATCAATTTCAAAATCTAAATCACTAATTTTAGCAATTGCATTCGAATTAACTTTGTTTGCTAGTAATTGTGCATGCTCTATATTTTTACTTGTAATTTGATTTACATTTATTCCATTATCATAAAAAGTAGAGGCAAAATAATTTGCAACATTTCCACTTCCAATTATTGATAATTTTTTTGAACTCATTAAGTATTAATATTTAATGCCACTTTAGCCGCTGCAATAATTGGCCTTGAACTGCCAATATAAATATTATTATCAATAACCAATATTGGTCTTTTGATAAAAGTATATTCTTCCAAAATATATTTTTTGTAATCTACTTCTGAAAGGGTTATTTTATTAAGTCCCAATATTTTATACTTCATAGCAATTCTGCTAAATAATTTCTCATAACTACCCGCAAGATTCTTTAATTCATCTAATTCTGATTCAGTAATTGGGGTCAATTTTATATTTCGTTTAATAAAATCATCTCCTATATTTAGTTCATGAATTATTCTTTTACAAGTACTGCAATTTTCTAAATAATATATCGTATTCATCCTATTGTTAAAAATTTAATTTGTTTTAAATGTATCTTATTTTCTGTGCAATGTTAAGCACACTAAATAATAAATGTTTATGTTAGTCGTTTAATATCTCAATGCCCTCGATAAGTGAAAGAAAAAACAGAACTAACAGAACTAATAAAGCCTTCACGGATAGCATTGCCGCTTATAATATCATTAGTGGTTATGGTATATCTATTTTACACCAATGTAAAACAGAATCCATTTGAAGAAATCAAGATTAATTCTAACTTACTTTTTTGGCTTTTTCTTGCTTTAGTTATGATTGTAATACGCGATTTGGCTTATATGATTAGAATTAGAATCTTAACTGAGGGAAAGCTAAATTGGAAAAACAGTTTTAATGCCATAATGCTATGGGAATTTTGCAGCGCTATTGTTCCTCAATTATTTGGAGGAGGCTTTGCATTTGCAATTATAATTTTGAATGGTGAAAAAATTAAATTGGGTAAAAGTATTGCCGTTGTTCTCTTTAGTTCATTTCTTGATGGTTTGTTCTTTGCGTTAATTGCGCCAATTGTTTATTTTAAGTTTGGACGTGCACAATTGTTTGAAAATATAAATGTGAACTCAACGCAACACGTAGGTATGGGCCAAACTTTGTTTTATACTTTTTGGACAATTTATTTTGTTGTATTAATATATAAAATAATAGTCGCATATATCTTGTTTTTTAATTCAAAAGGGATAAAAAAAATATCATTTAAACTATTTTCATTACCAGTTCTTAAAAGGTGGAAGCGAAATGTAATTGAAACAATGAATGAAATGGAAATAGCAAGTTATGAATTAAAGAAGGCAACTTTATCTTATTGGCTCAAATCATTTGCGGCCACTGTTGTAAGTTGGAGTGCAAGATTTCTGCTTATTAATTGTATCATTTCTGCCTTCAGTAACAATGAGATTCATCATTTTCTATTGTATGCACGACAAAGTATCATGGGAATTTTAAACATTGCTACTCCTACTCCCGGAGGTGCTGGATTTGCTGAGTTTATGTTCAAAAACTTTTTGGGTGAATTTATTTCAAATTCAGCGTTGACAGTAACACTTGCCTTTGTATGGCGCCTATTTAGCTACTACCCATACCTAATTGTTGGCTCAATAATTTTGCCAAAGTGGATTGAGAAAGTTTATTCTAAAAAGAATAAAATTGCTTTATAATTTTTTGTAGTAGTAAAAATTTCTACGTTTTATCTTACCTTCTATTATGCCTTCAATACTAGCCATGATTTTATCATTTGAAATTTTTGTATAGATTATTCTTTGAGGAAAATCATGCAAATTGTTTTCAAATACTATAGAATCTTTTGAGAAAGAATTCATAATAAAAGGAATTACAACTCCTCCGTTTTGTTCTTTAACTTGAGCATTGTAAATAATTTTACTATTTTTTTTAATGATTGAAATATTCTCTGAAGATACAGTGTCTAAATTTCTTAAGGTATATGAAACGCCAACCAATGAAGTATCTGATTTAATTTTCCAATTCTCGGTGATAATAATATTTTTTGTTTTGTATTCCCAATTACCAAGCAGCCAATGCAGTTTACTTAAATCGAGCTGTGCATACATATTGGTTGCAACTAGCAAGAATGAAACTATAGTTAATTTAAATACTTTCAAAACTCTAAATTTTATTTACCTATAGATTTTAAATATAATTCCCATTTCCAAGCACTTAGCATAGCTTCATCTAATGAAGATTCTGCATGCCAATTGAGTTCCTCATTAGCTATTTTAGTATCCGCATAAATTTTTTCAATATCGCCAAGTCTTCTTTCTACAATTTTATAATTCAATCTTTTATCTGATACTTTTTCGAATGAGTTTATTACTTCTAATACAGAGTTACCTTTGCCAGTGCCAATATTAAACACTTCAAAATTGTTTTTTGTTTTATCTTCTAAAAGTCTGTTTATAGCAGCAACATGAGCCTTTGCAAGGTCAACTACATGTATAAAATCTCTAATACATGAACCATCTGCAGTATCATAATCATTTCCAAAAACATTTAAACATTCTCTTTTACCTATCCCCGTTTGTGTAATATATGGTACCAAATTATTGGGCACTCCATTTGGAAGCTCACCAATCAGCGCTGATTCATGTGCACCAATTGGGTTGAAATACCTAAGTGCAATACTTGAGTAGTCAACATTTCGAGCATTATTTATTAATATATCTTCCGAAATCTGTTTGGTATGGCCATAAGGAGATTCTGCTTTTTTAATTTCAGAATTTTCGGTTACCGGCAATTTATCAGGTTGCCCATATACAGTACAAGATGAAGAAAAAACCAATCCTTTAAAATTCTTCGGTTTTGATTTAGAAATTCCGTCTAATAAACTTACTAAAGAACCTAAATTGTTTTTATAATATTTCAAAGGCTGTTCCACACTCTCTCCAACTGCTTTATAAGCCGCAAAATGAATTGCTGCATCAATATCATCATTCTCGAATATGAATTTCGAAGTCAATAATTCATCACATAAATCAAAATTATAAAACCTTGGTTTAACACCTGTAATTGTTTCAATGGAATCAATAACTTCTATGCTTGAATTATTAAGGTTATCAATAATACTAACATTGAATCCTTGATTTATTAACTCAACAACAGTATGTGAGCCAATATAACCTGCCCCTCCTGTAACAAGTATATGCTTATTCTTTATAGCCATTTTATATGAATTTCAATTAAATTAAAAGTTACTTCGTTAATGCACTTACAATATCATGTTTGGTTATAATAAAGTTTTCGTCCGTTTTAAAATCACGCACCATAACTGCTGTATTACTGCTAGTAATCATTTTTGACAACGAATCAATTGGAGTTGAAATATCAATGAATGGAAATGCAGGTAGCATTACATTTTCAATAATGGCATTCTTCACTTGAGGATTTTGAACTACCAACTCAAACAAATGGTTTTCATTTAAGGAGCCAACAATTCTTCCATCATTTGTTACAGGTAGTTGAGATATATCATACCTTCCCATCATCTTTATTGCGGCATCAATTGTTAAATTAGATTCAATTGTAAGTAGTTTAGTTTTAGTTGAAGGAGTTACTAAATCCTTTGCAGTAAGTCCACTAATATCAAAATATCCTTTTTCACGCATCCAATCATCATTGAACATTTTGCCTAAATACCTTGTACCATGATCATGAAAAATAATAACAACAACATCCCCATCCTTAAACATGTGCTTCATTTGAAGAACTCCTGCCATTGCACTCCCTGCGCTATTCCCAACAAATATCCCTTCTTGTTTTGGAATTTCTCTTGTCATTAAAGCAGCATCTTTATCTGTAACTTTCTCAAAGTGGTCAATTAATGTAAAATCAACATTTTCTGGTAAGAAATCTTCTCCAATACCTTCTGTAACATAAGGGTAAATCTCATTTTTATCGAATACTCCTGTTTCCTTGTACTTTTTAAATACCGAACCATAAGTGTCAATTCCTAAAATTTTAACATTTGGATTTTTCTCTTTCAGGTATTTTGCTGTTCCACTTATGGTTCCACCAGTACCAACTCCAACAACTAAGTGAGTAATTTTCCCTTCTGTTTGTTCCCAAATTTCAGGGCCAGTTGACTCATAATGTGCTGTTGCATTACTAGGATTATCGTATTGATTTGGTTTCCAAGAGTTAGGCACTTCATTCACTAACCTTGAAGAAACTGAATAGTAACTGCGTGGATCCTCAGGTTCAACATTTGTTGGGCATACAACTACTTCAGCGCCAAATGCGCGCAATGCATCAAACTTTTCTTTACTCTGTTTGTCAGTGCTCGTAAAAATGCATTTGTAACCTTTTAAAACAGCGGCAATGGCTAAACCCATCCCAGTATTACCACTTGTTCCTTCTATGATTGTTCCACCTGGTTTTAGCCTTCCATCCTTTTCGGCATCTTCAATCATTTTAAGCGCCATTCTATCTTTAATGGAGTTGCCAGGATTTGTAGTTTCAATTTTTGCTAGGAATAATCCTTTTAAATCTTTAGTAATTGAATTTAATTTTACTAAAGGAGTATTGCCTATAGTTTCAAGTATATTATTGTAATATTTCATCTTGTTTTATTGAATGCTGCGAAGCTACATTATTTTTTAATTCGACTTCAATTCTGAATTAAAATATAGGGCCATGATGTTGCTAATAAATTTTTTATTTGAATTAAATATTTTATTCATTTTATATTGCACAAAAAATAAATAATACAAAAATGATTCAAGTAAACGACATTTATACACATAAATTTTCATACTCACAGCAACAAGTCGAGGAATTTGCAAGAGTTACTGGAGATAATAATCCCGTACATACTAATGCTGAATTTGCAGCTACAACAATGTTTAAAGTTCCTATCATGCATGGTATGTTAGGTGCGGCTTTATTTTCTAAAATATTTGGTACACTTTTCCCAGGAGACGGTACAATTTATTTGAGTCAAACATTAAATTTTTTAAAACCAATGTATGCTGGAAAAGAATACGAAGCCGTTTTTACTGTTAAAGAGATTATAGCAGAAAAAAATAGAGCAATTGTCGAAACAAAAATAATTGATCCGGAAACTCTAAAGGCTACTACAATTGGTGAAGCAACAGTAATGAATATTGAAAAAATCAAATAGAGGATTCTATTATTGTTTGAATTTCGTACTTTAGTTTTTGAAATAAATCGTTTTCTATTTCATTAAATTGTTTCTTGTTATAGCTGCGCTTAAAGCGTCCTTCTTCTATATAATGAATTTCGTCGCAAATGCTTAAAAGTGGATCAATAATATGCGATGATAAAAAAATAGTTTTCCCTTTTTCTTTTAGAGTTAAAATAATCTGTTCAACTACTTTATTTGTTTCCACATCAAGCCCATTAAATGGTTCATCAAATAAATAAATTAATTTTTCTTGCTTTAATATTGCTAATAATGCAAGCTTCTTTTTCATCCCTGTAGAGTATGTTTCAATTAAATCATCTAATGGTAATTTCATGAAATTCTGCAACGACTCCAGATTAAAACTGCCATTACTTTGAGTAAATATATTCAGGTATTCCTTTCCTGTAATTCTAGAATAAAAGAAATTACTAGTCTCTAAAAAGGCAATATCCTTCTTATTAACTGGGCTATCATTCAAAAGAATTACACCGCTATCTGCAACAACTATTTTTGCTATTAAATTAAAGAATGTTGATTTACCTGAGCCATTTAAACCAACGATACCATGAATACCATTTTCTGTAAAATTTTTTGAAACATTACTTATCACTTGGTTTTTACCAAATGCTAAGCATAAATTTTGAACTTTAATCATTGAAGTAGGGCTTTAAATTTTCAATAGCTTTATAATAATAAATTACGCCAAAAATAATTGGTATAGGAAATAAATATGGAACTACTGAACAAAATGTTATTAATGATATAATTATACTTTTCGAGAAAGAAATATCATTAGGAATATAGCATGCATACTTGTAGCAAATTGCAAAACATAGTAAGGCAATAAATTCAACTATAAAGGCAACAATAACTAACCAATCTGAAAAGTTAAAAACTATATTTACAATAACTATAGGTAATATTATTTTTAAAAGAAGAGTAGTGTGTTTTCTTAATTTATGGTCTATAAATTCCTTAGCATTTTCTTTTTCTGCTAGCAACATTTGAAGTGGTTCGCATTCACTAAAAAATGACACTATTTGCACTACAATAAACCACAATAGTATAAGTGGGAAAATTCTACTCCAACTAAAAATAATTGAAGCTACATACAACAAAATGATTGATGCAAATGATTTCCGAAAACCACTTATACATTCAAAATAATAAGCAGGTATAAATTGGGATATTTTTTTAAAATAGGTAACTTGTTTGAAGTCAAATTTTACAAATGAAATAAGGAAAATAATGGGGATAAACGCAAAAAATAAAAACCAATTTTTAGTAACTAAGCAAATAGAAGTTAATGGAAGACTCAATACAAAGTATTCAATAAAAAACTCATTATGCGGATTATTAAAATTTATTAAAACAAATTTTTTGTCTCTTCTAAATATATGAATTGAGAACAGGGCAAAAGCCAGCAGAGACAATAGCAATAAAGATTTTAAATTGTCTTGAAATAATAAATAACAAGAGTACAGAAGTGCAAAATAGATAACGAACAACACGATAAAGCCAAATCCTAGATTCGATAATTCTCTCCGAATCTGTATAAATCTAACTTTAAGTATTTTCATTCTTAAGAAAGTAAAAAAGTGCTATAAAACTACCTTTGAAACTACTCCATCTTTTAATTGATATTTCTCGTTACTTTCTGGACAATTAGCAATGCCATTAACATCAAACTTTAATCTGTGTCCGTACTCACTCATCCAACCCATTTGTTTGGCAGGGTTGCCCACCCATAATGAATATGCAGGAACGTTTTTTGTTACAACTGCGCCAGCACCAATAAAGGCAAATGCACCTATATCATGACCGCAAACTATCGTTGAATTTGCACCAATACTGGCTCCTTTACCAACATGAGTTCTAGAATATTGTCCACGTCTATTAACAGCGCTTCTCGGATTTATTACGTTTGTAAAAACCATCGATGGACCTAAAAACACATCATCATCACAAGTAACGCCTGTATATATTGATACATTGTTTTGAACTTTTACGTTATTACCCAAAACTACATCAGGACTAACAACTACATTTTGCCCAATGTTACAACCTTCGCCCAACACACAATTACTCATAATATGACTAAAATGCCATATTTTTGTACCTTTTCCAATTTTACAATTTTCGCCAATAATGGCTGTTTCATGAGCTTGATATTCCTTTTCCATTTTTTTTATTCTTATGTTTTTGCAAATCTATTTATTTTATGGTCACAGATAATTTCAAACTTAAAATAATATGTATGCAAAAATCCATATCAACTACATTATTAATTTTCTGTTCATGTAAATTAGTTACATTCGAAAAATTTTTCAAAAATGTCAAATACTTCTAAAGCAATGCAAAGCCGTTATTCGGATATTATCAATCAATCTTTCGATTTTCCTCAAGAGGAGTTTAAAGTAATTGATGATGAACTTTACTTTAATGACATCTGTTTAATGGACATTATTAAACAATACGGTACGCCTTTAAAAATAAGTTACTTGCCTAAAATAAGTTCACAAATTCAAAAAGCCAAAAGACATTTTAATGTAGCTATTGCAAAGGCCGATTATAAAGGAACATATACCTATTGCTACTGCACAAAAAGCTCACACTTTAGTTTTGTTCTTGAAGAGGCTCTTAAAAATGAAATTCACCTAGAAACTTCATCAGCATTCGACATTCCAATTATTAAAAACCTATACGAACAAAAAAAGATAAATAAAGATATTTACATTATTTGCAATGGATACAAGCGTCCAATGTATACTCAGTATATTGCTGATTTAATAAATGAAGGTTTCCAAAATTGTATTCCAATATTAGACAATAAAAATGAGTTAAATTTTTACGAAAAATTAATTAAAAGAAAGTTTAGCATTGGTATTAGAATCGCTGCTCAAGAAGAACCCGATAATGAGTTTTATACTTCAAGATTAGGCATTAATTATAAAGATATTAAAAGCTATTATTTAGATAGGATAAAAGGACATCAACGCATTGAACTAAAGATGTTACATTTTTTTATTAATACAGGAATTAGAGATACTGCATACTATTGGAGTGAACTTACAAAATGTATTAATTTATATTGTGAACTAAAAAAAGTATGCCCTACTTTAGATAGTATTGACATTGGTGGAGGTATGCCTATTAAAACTTCATTGTCATTCAACTATGATTATGAATACATGATTGAACAAATTGTGATGCACATAAAAACAATTTGTGATGAAAATAAAACCAAGGAGCCAAATATTTTTACTGAGTTTGGAAGTTTTACAGTAGGTGAATCTGGTGCGGTATTGTATTCTATTGTTGATCAAAAACACCAGAATGACAATGAAACTTGGAATATGATTGACAGCAGTTTTATTACCACTTTACCTGATACTTGGGGGATAAAACAAAAGTTTGTTTTGCTAGCCATCAATAATTGGGACGAAGATTATGAGCGTGTAAACCTTGGCGGACTTACTTGTGATGGCGAAGATTATTACAATACGGAAAGCGAAGACAACCAAATTTTTTTACCAAAACTAATTAAAGGAACTCCACAATATATTGGGTTTTTTCATACAGGCGCTTATCAAGAAAGCATTGGTGGTTTTGGTGGGATACAGCATTGCTTAATACCTGCTCCGAAACATGTTATAGTTGACCGTGACGAAGACGGCGAAATTTTTACCAAGTTGTTTGCCAAAGAGCAGAGCTTTAAAAGTATGCTTAAAATATTGGGATATTAAAAATATACCATATTTGACAATACAAAAAATGATTGGCGTGGACGCCACCATGGATAAAATGCAAATGCTTATAACATAGTCTATTGTATCTATCTCATAAGAATTTACCGCATTTTTTACCGCACCTTGTAAGCTAAATGCCTATTCAAAAAATTTACACTTTTTTGTATATGCAAAGCTATTGTGAGTTGATTTTGTATGCTCTATTTGGCAATTTAAACTGACCTTTAGCGACACATGGTCAAGGACTATGCGCAAAGACAAACTACCAGTAATTCGGGATTTTAAAAACTCTTATTATCAATTATAAAACGAATTTATTACATATATCAAATAGGCAATATTGAAAATTAAAAATAAAATAAAGATTATACTCGTTAGTAAATCTTTTATACTCGTTAGTAAATCTTTCTAATATTAACCAAACAATATTAACTAATAGAAATAAGAAATAAATTGGCTGGTAAAAATAATCGAGGGCTAAATCTGTTCCATAACCTTTATAAAAAACAGTTATTTATAAAATATATTCTATCGTAATTAACAACAATAATGAAATTTTATATATTCTAATCTTACCCATTTATTTAATCTAGTTGGTTACAATGTATGATTACTCCGATTATAAATGAAGGTAATAATTTCAATCTTAGTTTTTGTATAGCGATATATAAACGAGAAGTTTTTGTTTACAACACATTTTCTACATTTCAACTTTT
>JBEIDK010000081.1:0-14527 GCA_040383485.1 Flavobacteriales bacterium | reverse complement strand
TTTTATTAAAAAAATATAAAATAAAACTCAAGCAAGGCAATTACAACGACTGTAAAGTTTTGCTTGAACAACTTTTAAGCAAATATGGGTCGGATGTATTGGCGGACGATGCAACTTATTACTTGGCCGAACTTTATCAATATAAGTTTAAAAACATAGAGGAAGCAAAAAAGAACTATGAAAAGGTTCTAATCGACTATCCTGGAAGTTTGTTTTCTGTTGAAGCACGCAAAAGATTCAGAAAATTAAGAGGAGATACCGTTAATTAAAAGGTAATTATTCCTTTTATATTTCAATCCGAAAAATATTTCAGTTGCAGTTTATTTTATAAATACTATATTCGCAACCCTTAAAAATAAATTATTACATAATATAATATGTCAGTTTTAGAGAAAATCCGTTCACGCAGTGGTCTTTTGGTAGGGATTATTGCAGTTGCCTTATTGGTGTTTATTTTAGAAAGTGCTCTTGAAAGCGGTAATCGTTTCTTTGGCGCTGACCGCACCAAGGTAGGCGAAATAGGTGGTAAAGATATTTCAATCACAGATTTCGAAGCAAAAGTTGAAGAGGCAGTTGCTAATGAAAAACAACGTTCGCAAAAAAATACTGTTGATGAGGCCGGTATGGAAAATATCCGTACTCAAGTTTGGAATCAATTTTTAATTGACAATATCCTTAAAGAGCAATACGCTGAAGCAGGAATTGCAGTTAGCGAAGATGAATTGTTTGATATGGTGCAAGGAAAGAATCCTCACCCGTCAGTTAAACAAGCGTTTACTAATCAACAAACTGGTGTTTTTGATCCTGCTCAAGTAATCAACTTCCTAAAAAACATGGATAAAGATGAAACTGGCGATACTAAAAAACGTTGGTTGCAGTTCGAAAGTGCCATCAAAGAAGAGCGTATAGCAAGTAAGTTCAATAATATGGTTAAGAAAGGCTTATACCTTACAAAAGCTGAGTTAAATCGTGACAATAATGCTAAAGGCAGGATGATGCAGTTTACTTATGTTTTTCAAGGATACAACACTCAACCAGATAGTCTTTTCAAAGTTACTGAAGATGATTTGAAAAAGGTTTATAACGAAACAAAGAGCAAATACAAGCAAAACCAAGAATCACGCGATATTGATTTTGTAAGTTTTGACATTCAACCTTCAATGGAAGATAGAATGGAAGCTCAAAACCAAATGATTAAATTGGTTGAAGAGTTTAGAACTGCTACTAGTGATTCTGATTTTGTGAATGCTAATGCAGATAACAAATTTGTTGAAACATATATAGGACGTTCACAAATGAACCCTGTTCTTGACACATTAATGCGTTCATCAATTGGCGCAGTAGTTGGTCCTTATAATGAAGGAAATATTGTAAAAATTTCAAAATTGTCAGGTGTAAAAATGTTACCAGATTCTGTAAAAGCTCGCCATATATTATTGAAGGTAGCTAATGGCGATTCTAAAGCTGCAAAAGCAAAAGCAGACAGTCTTAAAGGTTTAATTAAAGCTGGACAAAAATTCGAAATGTTAGCAATGATGTTCTCAGAAGATCCAGGTTCTAAAATTAAAGGTGGAGATTTAGGTTTCTTTAGAGATGGTGCAATGGTAAAACCTTTTAATGATGCTTGTTTTAATGGTAAAGTTGGCGATATGCCAATTGTTGAATCTCAATTCGGAATTCACTTAATTGAAATTACTGGAAAAGGTGCAGAAACAAAACGTATTCTTGTGTCAACGGTTGATAGAGAGGTTTCTCCGAGTACAAAAACGCAACAGGACGTTTATGCTAAAGCAAGCGCTTTTGCTGGTAAAAACACAAGCAAAGAAGGATTTGACAAGTCTGTTACTGACGAAAAGCTGAACAAAATGCAAGGTATGAATATTGATGCATTAGCTCGTCAAGTAAGTGGTTTAGATAATGCAAGAGCATTAGTAAGATGGGCTTATGAGGCTAAAAAAGGAGATGTAAGTAAGGTGATTGACCTAAGCAATAAATATGTAGTAGCAGTTCTTACAAACGTTAAAGAAAAAGGGATTTCACCTCTTGATGCAGTAAGAAAACAAGTTGAGGTAGAAGCAATTAAAGCTAAAAAAGCTGAAAAGTTTTTAGCGGATATTAATTCAAAAACTCAAGGCTCAACCACTATTGATCAATATGCTCAAAAATTAGGTTTGCCAGTTGATACTGCAAAAAATATTTCATTCAGTTCTCCTTACTTACCTAAAGCAGGTCGTGAGTTAGAATTGGTTGGACGTTTGAGTGCAACAGCAAATGGTAAACTTATTGCGCCAACGAAAGGTGATAATGGAGTATTAATAGCTCAAATGATTTCTACAACTGAAGCTACCCCAATTAAGGATTATAAGCAAGCGCTAACTCAAAATTCTCAACAACTAGCCGGTCGTGTTGATTATGAAATGTTTGAAGCCCTTAAAGAAAAAGCTGAAATTGTTGATAATCGCGCAACATTCTATTAATAGTTTTTATTTTAAATAAAATTTTAAAGGCTATCATGTTTGGTAGCCTTTTTTGTAAATTGCATTTGCTTGCCTTGCTTGCAATAAAGCAGTTAGTGCCTAAATTACTGGGAAGTCGAATTTAACCCAGATTACGCATTAGAAATTCTATTACAACGCAAAACCCCTAACGCGTAATCTGGGTTTAATTCTTACCACCAACGATACATGTAATATTTCAGGCTTTTTTTAAAACGCAATTATTAATTTCAAAATAGAAGTTGTACGAAAAATTTGCAGATATAATCCACCCAATAAAAGCTAGGCTTAAATAATTTCTTATTTACCTTAACTCTAGTAATACAACATTTTCGATATGATGTGTTTGAGGGAACATATCAACTGGTTGTACTTTTGTAACTTTATAAATTAAATCTAACAAGGCTAAATCACGCGCCTGTGTTGCAGGATTGCAACTAACATAAACAACTTTTTGCGGCGCTATTTCAATTATTTTTTTTACCACCGACTCATGCATTCCAGCTCTTGGTGGATCAGTAATAATTACATTGGGTTTGCCATGCATAGCAATGAATTCATCATTTAATATATCCTTCATATCACCCGCATAAAACTTAGTATTTGTAATGTTATTAATCTTGCTGTTTATTATTGCATCTTCAATCGCTTCTTTTACATATTCTATGCCTACTACTTTTTTTGCTTGATGTGCTACAAAATTTGCAATAGTACCCGTTCCTGTATACAAATCATAAACCAATTCATTGCCTGTTAAATCTGCAAAATCTCTAGTTACTTTATACAGAATATAGGCTTGTGCAGGATTAGTCTGATAAAAAGATTTAGGGTTAATTCTAAATTTTAACCCTTCCATTTCTTCTGTCAAATACCCAAGGCCCTTGTAAACAATTGTATTTAAATCAGAAATAGTATCGTTATGTTTTCCATTTATTACATAAATTATAGTTGCTAATTGTGGGAATTTTTCTGCTACGACTCCCAATAAATTTTGTATGTTATCTTCTTCGTTTTTATGAAAAGAAAAAATTAACATCCATTCACCTTTCTGAGTATTGCGTAAAATGATATTTCTAAGTAAACCATGTTGTTCTCTTAAATCGAAAAAAGTTAAGCAATTTAGTTGTGCATAATCGTAAATAAAATTACGAATTTGGTTGTTTAAATCATCCTGTAAGTGGCATTTTTCAATTTGTAAAATCTTGTCAAATCTTCCTGGTATATGAAACCCTAATGCATTTTTGTTTTCAGATTGCTCATCTTTTTCAATAAGCCATTTTTTATTTGAAAAGCTAAATTCTAACTTGTTTCTGTAGTAGTATTGTTTTTCTGAACCAATAATTGGATTGATTTCTGGTAATTCAATTTTTATTAATCTTGTTAAGCATTCTAAAACATGGTTATATTTAAAAGAAAGCTGTTTTGTATAATTTAAATTTTGCCATTTACAACCACCACAAGTACCAAAATGTTGACATATTGGAGGTGTTCTATCTTCAGAAAGTTTATGAAAAACGGTTGCATGTGCTTCTGCAAAACGTCTTTTTTTACGATATACAAAAGCATCAACAACATCACCAGGTACAGCATTTTCAACAAAAACAACCATGTCATTGTCACGGGCAACACTTCTGCCATCGTTACCAGCACTAACTATTACTAAATTATTAATTGTGTATTGCTTATTTTTTTTGGCCATTATTCAAATGAGTGGTATAAAATTTAGCTCTATTTTTTAGGACTGCAAATGTATTAAAACAATATGCAATTACTTTTTATGTGTTTGAAATATTCAACTAATTGAAAGAAAAAATATTTAATTTTTTGTTTTCTTTGATAAAATAAAAAGGACTTATAAAGTGTAAAATGAAAAAGGATATTCCAGAAATTGCAGTTGAAGATGTTGCCATTGCAATTGTTAAAGAAAAAGATGATAATGAAAATGATGTTTGGAATAGTTATTTAATTAATTTAAAAAACCATAGAATAGAGGGTGTTATTGTAACCTCAACTGGCTATGGAGAAATAGCAGGAGAAGCAGTTAAAACAAGCACATTAAGGCACTTTTTGAATGAAGTAGAGCCTAAGTCTTTTATGAAAATAGAACCTTTATTAGAAGATGTTTTGAATCTTTCGAATGAATATTGGTTAAGTTTTTATGAGAACAAAATGTTACTTGACAAGAAATATATTTTCTTACCTGAAACAATAATTGAAGAAAACTTTGTCACACTTCCAATAATAAAAAAGAAAGGGGTACTAATTAGGTAAATTAGTTTTCTTGATTTTAATGAAGCCTAGAAGATATAAGTTGCATAAACTCAGAGCGTGTAGTATCCTTTAAAAACTCACCAGTAAAAGCTGAGGTAGTAGTTACTGAATTTTGTTTTTGTACACCTCTCATTTGCATACATAAATGCGAACATTCAAGAACTACAGCTACTCCCAATGGATTAAGAGTATTTTGAATACAATCTCTAATTTCAGTTGTTAGCCTTTCCTGCACTTGCAACCTTCTAGCAAAAGCATCGCATACTCTTGGTATTTTACTTAAACCAACAATATGCCCGTTTGGTATGTATGCTATGTGCGCCTTACCAAAAAAAGGTAGCATATGGTGTTCGCACATACTATATATTTCAATATCCTTAACTACAACCATTTGTTTGTATTCTTCAGCAAACATTGCAGAGCGTAGGATTTCGGATGCATCTTGTTTATAACCTTGGGTTAAAAATTGTAATGCTCTGGCTACTCTTTCGGGAGTTTTTAATAACCCTTCACGTTCTGAATCTTCGCCTAAGTTTTTTAAAACTTCTTTATATTGCTTGGCAATATTCACGGTAGTGTCTTCGTTATAATTATCCATACGTTTGTAACCAATTGGCATAAATTCTATGTCTTTCAAAGTATTAAATTTTGAATAGAAACAACAGTTTTTATGATTTGTTTATATCTATAATTTCAAAAAAATATTTAATAAAAAATTGTCATAATATTTATTTCGCCAAATATTTATGTATTCCTAGAGCTGCCATCTTGCCATCAAATGCAGCATTTACAACCTCAGCGCCACCATTTATTGCATCACCACCAGCAAAATACTTCTTGTTTTTTGTTTGATATGTTTCAGGATTTACTACTACTCTTTTTAATGTGTCTACTTCTAAATTCCCAATCATATCAAAGAAATTTGTATTCTTTTCTTGACCAGTTGCCATTATTAGCATATCGCATTCTAAAATAAATTCGCTACCAACAATATTTATACTCTTATTATTCACAATTTTAGTTCTTATAAATTTTACACCTTCTACCTTTTTATTTCCAATAATTTCTACAGGTGAAATATTAAATATGCTATTAACACCAGCAGTTAAAGCTAGTTCATATTCAAATTTATACGCGCCCATTTCTAATTTACTTTTTCTATAAGCTAACGTAACATTTTGCGCTCCCATTCTGCTGGTTTCACTTGCTGCGTCCATAGCGGTATTTCCTCCACCTAAAATAATGACCCTTCCACCAACAAAAGTGTTTTGTTTGTTTTTTCTTAAGTTTTCTATAAACTCAACTGCTCCAACAATCCCTTCTAATTCTTCGCCTATTAGTGCAAGCTTTTTTGTTTTCCCTAAGCCTACACCAAGAAAAATAGCGTCATAGTTTTTCTCTAATTCTAATATTTTCTCTTGACTATTTATTTCCATATTATAGTGTATTTTAAAATCTAACTGTTTTTGCAAATAGTCAATTTCAAGCAGTGCTTCTTCGTTTGTAATTTTATATGGTGCCACTCCATGCACAGTAAGTCCAGAGGGCTGTTGCTTGGCTTCAAAAATATCAATAGAGTATCCTAGCATACAAAGTTCGGATGCACAAGCAATACCTGCAGGCCCGGCACCAATTATAGCAACCTTTTTACCATTATCTAGGCCTTTATTAAATAGCTTTTTTTCATTTCTAATTACAAACTGGGTTGCGTAATTCTGTAACCTTCCAATCTCAATAGGCTTTACATTTTGATTGTTATAAACACAGGCTCCTTCGCATAAAACACCAGTTGGACAAACTTTTGCACATGAGTTTCCTAACCAATTTGTTTCATAAATAGTACTGGCAGACCCAGCAATATTTTTTGTTTGAATTTGTTTTATAAACAATGGAATATCAATATGTGTTGGGCAAGCTTTAATGCATGGGGCATCGTAACAAAACAAACATCTTGAACTTTCGTAAAAGGCCTCCGTTTCATTCATTAATGGTTTTTTCTGAGAAAAATTATTATTGAATTCTTTTTCTGAAGTTGGTTTCTTATACTCCGACATTGGAAATTCTATTAAGTTGAATCTAAAAATAAACTAATAAATCGAGAATATGAAAATTGTTACAATTTCAATAAATAGTGATGATGAATGTACTAGTTTTCGCAATCACATATTTTTTTTGATTTAACTTCGATGTTGCTGAGAATAATAACAGTGTCACATAATTGAAAAGTTACCTGATTTAATTCAACAGAGTTATCTTCGTTATTAATTATATAGGTTTTACAGGGCTTTCCATGCACATCACTTGCACTAAAATCAATGTCAGCATTTTCCAATAATAATTTTATTTCGGCTGCACTTATATCATAACAATCCATTTTACATTTTGCTTTGCTTGAAATTTTCGGCTTGCCTTCTTGGATTTTTGTAATTATTACTTCTTCCGGTCCTAGGTAAATATTCCTATCTTTTAGTACAAAAAAATACATAATAATTGATCCTAGTATTACTCCAATAATAAAAAGTCGCACTCTTTTACCCATGTTCATAATTAAAATAGTTTGCAGTTATATTTATTCTATCATTAAAACTAAACCTTTTAAATATTCTCCTTCTGGGTGAAAAATACTTGGAGCATGGTCGGCTGGTTGACATAAATGATGGAGCACTCTTACATTTCTTTTTGCTTGAATAGCAGCCGACATAATTGTACTATTAAATAAATACCTATCAACAGCTTGTGAGCATGAAAATGTAAATAAAATTCCACCACTTTTTATTTTTCTTATTGTTTCTGCATTTAGCCTTTTATAACCTTGTACAGCATTATGCTTAACGTTTTGATGCTTAGCAAAAGCTGGTGGATCTAAAATAACAAGGTCATATTCTTCAACACTTTTCTCTAAAAAATCAAAGGTGTCTTCAGCAAAAGACTCATAAATACATCCGTCTTTATGGTTCAACTTCATATTTTCATTTGTTAGTTCAATGGCTTTTTTTGAAGAATCAACAGAATGAACCAAATTTGCGCCAGCATTCATTGCATATACTGAGAAACCGCCACTATAGCAGAAAGTATTCAGTACTTTTTTGCCTTTAGAATATTTGGCAATGAGTTGTCTATTATCACGTTGGTCAATAAAAAAGCCGGTTTTTTGGCCCGTTATCCAATTAATATTAAATTTATGTCCGTTCTCAATAACTTCCACCGCCTCGCCAGAACCAAATAAATAACCATTTTCTGTAAGATAGGTTTTAGGAAGTGTCTCGCTGCTTTTATCATAAATTCCGCGCAACGAATTACCATATATGGCTTTAAGGGCTTCGACAATGTAATTTTTCATTTGATACATTCCTATTGAATGCGCCTGAATTACTGCAAATCCGTTGTAAAAGTCAACTATTAAACCAGGCAAGCCATCACCCTCTGCATGAATTAGTCTATAAACGTTAGTGTCTTCACTTTTTGCAATACCTGAAATAATTCGCCTATTATAAGCGTTTGAAATTTTATTTTTCCAAAAATCAGAATCAATATCAACATCTTCAAAGCTAAGAATTCTAACAGCAATAGACCCATTACTATAATGACCTACACCTAGAAATTCGTCTTTATTATCGAAAACTCTAATAACGTCTCCTTCATTAGGAATTATTTCGCGGCCATTTTCATCTTTTATTTTTTTTATTGCACCCGAAAATACCCAAGGATGAAATCTACGTATGCTTTGGTCTTTGCCGGATGAGAGAATTAGTTTTGCAATCACTTTATTTATTTTCGCAAATGTGAACAAATAAAATCAATTATTACAAAAATGCATCAGTCTTAAATTGAACGATAACATTCAAAAAAATATTTCAGTTTGAATATTTATGAAGCTAAAGCTAACACTTCTTCAGTAACATTTTTTTGTGCCATTAATTGCTTAATTTTAATAATTGCATTTCTGAAATGACTTAGACAAGTATTTATTGGAGTATTTGTATGTGCAGCAATTTCTTTGAATGACATATTTCTTAATAGCCTCATCTCTATAATCTCCTTGTATTTATTTGGCAGCTCATCTAGGACTTTTCTTAAAATAATTTTAGATTGATTATTAATCATTTTGTTAAGTGCGTTTGTCTCATGAACTTTCAAGTTAGAAAATATACACCAATCGACACCACCACTTATAGTTGGCATTTTTTTATTTTTGCGAATATGGTCCATAGCCAAATTATAAGCTATAGTAGAAAGATATCCATAAAATTTCCCATCATTTTTAAAGCTGGCATTTTTTGAAGCCTTTATAAATTTAAAAAAAGACTCTTGAAAAATATCATTTGCTAAATCAGAATCTTTAACAATAAAATTAATGAAATTAATAAGTTTGTGTTGATGCCTTTTTAATAGCTCATTCAGTGCCAATTCACGACCATTTATGTAGTCTGAAACTAGTTGTTGGTCCGAAACTTTTTTAGGAGTATCCATAGTACTTTACGTTAAAAAATTAATAAATAATTTAAGTAAAGATTTTTTCTATGCGATATAAATTTTAATTAGTAATTACCCTTGGGGCTTTTAATATTAATTTTAAAAACTAAATTAACATTTCTTCAAAAGTAAAAACATTTTTTGTATTTCAAAATATTAAATAGTTTTTTTGAATAAATCTTGAATAATCTTGGCCTTTAATAAACACTCATCATATTCTTCATTTGCATTGGCAAGCGAGGTTATTGCTGAACCAACACTGTATGAAAGATTTTTATTCTCTGAATTATAAACCAAACTTCTTATTACTACGTTAAAATCAAAATTACCATTAGGTTCAATGTATCCGATAGTACCAGAATAAATACCCCGTTTAGTCATTTCAAATTCCTCAATTAATTTCATTGCACTTACCTTAGGGGCACCTGTCATAGAACCCATTGGAAAATTAGCTTTTAAGATATTAGTAATTGAATAATTTTTGCTTACAGAACAAGTTATTGTGGAAATAAGTTGATGCACTTGTTTAAAACTATAAACTTCAAACAATTCTTCAACTTTTACTGATTGACTATCTGCAACCTTACTCAAATCATTTCTAACCAAGTCCACAATCATTACATTTTCATTTTGTTCCTTTAAGTTGTTTTTCAATTCAATTTTAATTAATTCATCTGTTTCATTGCTTTCTCCTCTCTTTGCTGTTCCTTTTATTGGTTGCGCTATTAATTTATTATTTATTTTTTTTATAAATCTTTCCGGACTTGAACACAATAAATAATGATTTTTATTTTTATAATAACATGACATCGGAGCATTTGAAAGTTCATTGAGGTTCTGCCATATTTTAGAAGGGTTTATTGAAACATTGTGAGCGCCATACTTAAAGCAAAAATTAAGTTCATAAATATTTCCTTTTTTTATTTCATTTTGAACTTTGGCAACTCTTTTTAGGTAATCCTCTTTTGTAAATTCAGGCTTTAAATTTAGGGAATCATTAGCTACTGTCTCTTCTAATTCAAATAAATCAATTTCATTAAATATTCTAATGTCATCTACATTATTGTAATACAATGACAGCTCAACTCCTTTTTGAATAATTAAATATTTAGGCTGAAAGAATGATATATTAGGGAAAAGTATTAGGTCTTCATTATTGGATGATAAATTTTCAATTTCATTTTTCATGTCATAATTTATATGACCAAAAATCCAATCTTTACACTTATTAATATATCTTTGTAAAGAATCAAAAGAATCATTTCCAACTACTTTTAAAACGCTTAAATTTCCTATAGCAAACAAACAATCATAAGTATTGTAATTACAATTTGTTTTTTGGGTATCCGAATTGCTTTCTAAATAAGTAAAAAAATCAAATTTATTGCTCCAATTCAAAATCTTGTTTTTGAATTCTTCAATGTTATTTGGAGTATATTTAAATATTTTTCTTTTCAATTAAACACATTAATTATTTGGTTACAAATTAAAGTTAAAAAACAATTCACCATAAAATAACAAGTGCATTAAATGAAATCTTAAAAATTTATTTGAATATTTTAAGAGAATATCTTTTAACTCAGATTACTCGTTTGAGGTTCGTAGTGAAACGCCAAAGCCTTGTAAAATATGAACTTTTACGAATATATTATAATGAATATGTGATGCATGAGAAAAAGTTGTTTATTTCATATTTTAAAGGGGGGTTGCATTGTAATGGAATTTCAAAATGCGTATTCTAAGTTTAATTGATAACATCATAAGAATATTTAATTTAGTGATTACATATATATTTTTCTATGGCTTTAAATTCGCAGATTGAAAACAATGATTCGATTAAAGATTCAGTACTTTTTAGTGAGGATCTTGCTCCAGTATTGTTGACCGAACGTACATGGAATACATGGAATTATGCGGCCTTATGGATAAGCATGAGTCTGTGCATTCCTACTTATATGCTTGCTAGTTCACTTATACAAGGAGGTATGAATTGGTGGCAAGCAATACTTACCATATTTTTAGGAAACACCGTTGTTCTTATTCCAATGATTTTAAATGGTCACGCAGGAGCTAAATATGGAATTCCTTTTCCAGTATTAGCGCGCGCTAGTTTTGGCGTTAGAGGAGCAAATATTCCAGCTCTTTTGCGAGCAATTGTCGCTTGTGGTTGGTTTGGTATTCAAACATGGATTGGAGGCTCAGCGCTTTTTCAAATGTTTCAATTATGGTTTCCTCGTTTAAACAATTTGCCTCAAATATTTCCCGAGGTATTGTCATTGCAAACTGGTCCTGCAATTTTCTTTATTCTCTTTTGGTTAATTAATATGTATGTGGTTTATCTTGGTGTTGATAGCATTAAGAAGCTCTTAGTTTTCAAGGCATTCTTTCTGCCTGTTGCAGCCTTGGCTTTACTCTTTTGGGCAATAGCTGCTAGCAATGGTCTAGGACCAATTTTGGCACAACCTTCTAAATTCAACAATATTTCAGATTTTCTGGTTTATTTCTTTCCAGCCTTGACTGGTATGGTTGGTTATTGGGCTACACTTTCACTTAATATTCCTGATTTTACCCGCTATGCAAATAGTCAAAGAGCACAAGTAATAGGACAAATAATAGGCCTACCTCCTTCAATGACATTGTTTGCATTTATAGGCGTTGTAGTAACATCAGCAACAACAATAATTTATGGAAGTACCATTTGGGATCCGTTAGTGTTAGCAACAAAATTTGATAGTAAATTAATTATATCATTTGCTATGCTAGCGGTTGTTTTATCAACTCTTGCAACAAATATTGCGGCCAACATTGTAAGCCCAGCAAATGATTTTGCTAACCTGATGCCTAATAAAATTAATTTCAAAATTGGTGGTTACATTACAGGAATATTAGGCATTCTCATTTGTCCTTGGAAGCTAATTGCTGACCCTTCAGGATATATATTTAATTGGCTCATTGCTTATTCTAGTTTGTTAGGACCCGTTGGAGGAATTATGATTGCCGATTACTATTTTATAAGAAATAAACTTTTATTAAGAGATGAACTTTATTTTGAAAAAGGAATCTATTATTATAATAATGGATTTAACATGAAAGCAATAGTTGCATTGATATTAGGCATAGTGCCAAATATTCCCGGTTTTTTATTAAATGTAAATTTAGTTGAGCACTCTGCATTTCCAACTTGGATATCAAATTTATACAACTATGCTTGGTTTGTAGGGTTTTTTATTTCAGGAATTGTTTATTTGCTATTAATGAAGAAAAAATAATTAAAATTTAATTTAATTGCCATGCAGCATCAATTTTTTTTTTATTTAAATAACCCCAAATTAGTTCTGCGGCTCTTTTAGATGCTCCTTTATTGCCTAGGATTTGTTTTAGATATGCGTATTCAGAAATTATATTTTTTTGTGTTTCTGGTTCCAATATCTTAGTTAACTCAATATAAACTTGTTCTTCATTAAAATTATTTTGAATCAATTCTTTTACCAATGGCTTGTCTAAAATTAAATTTACTAATGAAATATATTTGACTTTTATAATTTGTTTTGCAATCATATAACTTAGTCTATTTCCTTTATAGCAAACTACTTGCGGCACATTTAATAATGCAGTTTCTAACGTTGCAGTTCCTGATGTTACAAGCGCTGCATTTGCATTTTGTAAAATTTCATATGTTTTGCCAACTATTATTTGAGCATGATGGTGTTTTAAAAATTGATGATAAAAAGCAGGATCAATACTAGGAGCAGCTGCCACAATTAGTCTATAACCTTTTATTTTTTCAGCTGCTCTCAACATAATTGGTAACATCGTTTTTATTTCTTGTTTTCTGCTACCAGGTAATAATGCAATTACTTTTTCAGTTATGTTTTTATGTTCGTCAACTTCCGGAATTACATCTAATAAAGGATGTCCAACAAAATCAACAGGATAATTAAATTGTTGATAGAATTTTTTTTCGAAAGGTAGTATAACAAACATCCTATCAATATCTCTTCTAATGGCATTTATTCTTGATTGTTTCCATGCCCATATTTGAGGAGAAATATAATAATAGTTTCTGAATCCTTGCTGTTTGGCGTACTCTGCTATCCTTAAATTGAATCCGGGATAATCAACAAGTATAATTACATGTGGCCTAAATGCGGAAATGTCTTTTTTACAATAATCCAGATTGCGTAAAATATAACGTAGGTTTTTTATCACTTCTGCAAAACCCATGAACGCCAAATCTCGATAGTGCTTTACCAGCTTTCCTCCTTGTGCCTGCATTAAATCTCCACCCCAAAAACGAAAGTCGGCATTTGAATCTTGCAATTTTAATTCTTTCATCAAATTGCTTGCATGCAAATCACCTGATGCCTCACCTGCAATAATATAGTATTTCATAACTTAAAAAATTACAATATCACCTTGAATATTGCCGATTCATTTTTAGCATTAAATATTTTTACAAAATATATTCCACTTGAAATTTGGCTTAGATTATAAGAGCTGTCACTTCGCAAAATATTATCAGAAATTAACTCTTTCCCATCAATATTAAATAATTGCATTCTATAAATTTCATTGAGGTTTTTAGATTGTAAAAGTAAATTCTTGTCTGATCCAACAACAATCTTAATCGCATTTTTGAAGTTATTTTCTTCAATTGAATTAGAAATGAGATTTACTAACTTAACATTTAAATTTGTGACTAAACCATTTTGTAAATTTACATTGTTATATGTTAAGGGAAAGTAACCTGCCTTTGTAAAAGTTATATTATATAAGCCTGAATGTACTGTTCCTGTTGCAAAATTTCCGCTTAAATTAGAAAGGTCATTAAAGCTTTGAGATGCTTGAGTGGCTGATATTGAAACATTTCCTAATGGAAAGTTTGTAATAGAATCTACAACATTACCTTCTAAATAACAGGCTTGCTGAATGGTTGGTGTTACAACAAATAAGGCGCCAACATTATTAGCCATTGAGGTATCGATATTTGTCAGTAATACATTACCTGAGGGCAAATATGTATAAACACCCCAAGTTCCATGAAAGCCATTTCCTGAGCCATGAAAAGCATCATAATTACCAACCTGTATCAAGTTATGTGGTCTATTAGCATCAACAATTGTATAACCATCTTTGTACCATGATGTATAGCAGAATCCATTTTTGTAATAGGTATTATGCACAATAGAACCAGAGCCCGGATTAGATTGTATCTTGTCAACAAATGTTATGTTATCTAAATCCTCAACATTATAGCAAGCTAAAAATGAATTGCTAATTTCATCAGT
>JBEIDK010000080.1:0-14664 GCA_040383485.1 Flavobacteriales bacterium | reverse complement strand
TGAAAATCCCATGCTGGAATATAAATATATGGTGTTGTATCTTGGTTAGCAGCATTAGTTGAAAATATTTTATAAGATTGAGCAACCTTGTGCATGTGCGGAAATATTGACAACACAGAAAAATCGGTGTATGTATTTGCAAACTTTTGCTTATAAGTTTTTACTTGATTTGCTGGAATAAATGAAGTTGGATTTATCATTGAACCTGGCCCCCAATCCATAAAAGGAGCTATTTCAACTTCTCGAATAGTAGGAGAGTTGGTGTATTTTATATTAATTGTTGAACTATCGCTTAGCCCATTGCTTCCTGGTGCATAGTGCACCTCAATTAAATAATCAGCTCCAGCTGGAACTTTAATGCCCATATTACTTGGCAATAAATAATTACCCGCACCGGGCGCCCAAACACAAACATAATTTGCTGCAGGACTTTGTTGCATTGTTCCATTACTCGCAAAACCTGGAGCAGGATCAGCAAGGTCTAAATTATTTGAATAATTAGTTGAATCTTGAAATAATATTATGTGATGCACAACTTGATTATTACCTGGAACGAATTCAATTTCATTAATATATTTTGATGTTGTATTATTTGAGTGAACAACAAATGTTCTATAAACGTCCGCATTGCCTTGAACTGTATAATTTAATGTTGCAATTGTTTTGTCGATGTTTTGCATCTGACTACCAATATTAAAAATCGGTGGTTGCGGGGCAGTTGCTAAATTTCCTGAGGGAGTATTGCCATTTATCCAATCTTGAATTTTAGATATTTCTGAGTTTTTTAAATTCCTCTCTCCTTTAAAATGTCTGTAATTTGCATCTGGTTTCCAAGGTGGCATAAGTTTATTTGTTACCGATTGTAGTATATCTGGGGCATGCAGAACAGCATCATTGTAGCTCATTAAAGGGAATGGTGCCAAGCCTCCATTACGGTGACACGATGAACAATTGTTATAAATGATATTTGCAATATCAGCACTCCAAGTAGGAGTTGTTTGAGCTAAAATCTCAATATGGGTTAGATGAACAAATAATAGAAAAATAATAAGTTTAAGTTTCATTTTTTTAAAGATTAATTTTAATTATATTAACTCTGTTTAAGACTATTGTTTTTTCAATTATTTTTTATTGGCATGGTAAGCCAAAACTAATGCATAATGTTTAAAACACTATTTGTTAAATTGTTTAATACTCCATCTCTTTTACAATTTCTTTCACCAAATTATTAACTGTAAAGGAACAAACTTTAATTCCATATTTACCAGCTTTAGCTCCAACATATAGTTTGCCATTAACTTGTTTTTTCATATCTGCACTTAGTGGTAATTTAGTATCATTATCAACTATATTATCTTTATCAGTAAATAGCACTTTCATTTTATTGTTTTTTATTGAAATAAATAAGTCCTTTTCAATAGCTGTTTTTACAGAGTATTTTTTACCATAGATGTCAATTTTATTTGGAGTAAACACTGCCTTTTTCATCATTGTACACAAGGATGAATATAAATAATTATCCTTTGAGCTTAAGGCTGTTACTGCAGCTGGATATATAATGTCAGTAGTTGTTACAACTCCAAATGTGTCTGTAGTTATCTTTATTACAAACTTAATATCTGTATTTTCGAAATAGCTTTCGCTGCAATGGTCATAAATTACACTATCAAGTATTTTGTTCCACCTTTCTTTATTTTCAGTAGTATATGATTTTTGGAAATTTACCAAGTTATAAACCTTATTACTTAATGAATCGTTTGCAACTAGAGAAAATTCAGATGTTTTTTTACAATTCTTTAAATCTTCTGCAAGTACCGAATTCTTAAATTTTAAACCATTTATTGTAACAGATGATTCAGATGTAGATTTTTCAAGCATGTTTATTCGTTTAGCAAGCATTCTATCTTGACGAATTAGAAGTTTACTAAGGGCAGGATTTTGAATTAGGCCAATAGCTATCTTATTATGCTCGTTAAGTATTGATTTTGATACTTTTTCGAGTACCATGTTTGAACTATCAGAAGTAGTAATTGAATTAAGGCTTATAAATTGTCTAGCAGTATCTTGAAAGAATAATAGATAACCATACAATTTTGTAAAGTTAAGAGCAGTATCAAGGTTACTTTCATTATTGAAAACCATACCAGAATTATTATATTGATAATAAATGGAACTTACAGGGTATGATGTAACTCCAGTTTTAATATCGTCGCATAATACTCGAATTGTTTTACTAAAAGGGTTATGATTAACTATAATTTTATAACTAGTGTCAGCTCCAATTGCAACTGAGTACCTAGTGGTAAATAAAGTATCAGCTGGAGATGAGTTAAATTTGTTATAAGTAATTGAGGTTTTCTTATTTAATTTAGAAGTAAGCATACCTTTATTAGTTATTTGAGAATAGGCAGTGCTACTAAGTATTGATAAAAAAAGTAGTGCGTTTTTGACTTGCATAATTTTAAGCTTTAATGTTTAACATTATTAATGAACGAATATATTTTGTTTTTTTAAAAAAAAGCAAAAAATAACTTAAAATTATTTACCCATAAAAGTTAACATGTTTTTTTCTTACTTTGCCCACAATTGCATATAAATGAGTAATTTTTATAAGTTATTTTTTGTCGTTTTTTTTATATTTATTAAAGGCGAAGAATTAATTCTAGCTCAGGATAATAAAGGGTTACAATCAAAAATAGTTGTTTATTATAACAACAAAGCATGCTATGAACATTTGGTTGAAAAAGGCCAAACACTTTATTCTATATCAAAAAAATATGATACAGAAATTAGCCTAATTGAAAATTTTAATGATGGATTAAAGGATGGACTTAAACTAGGTTCAATCATTTACATCCCTATCAAGTCTGGTCAAATATTACATAAGGTTGAGAAAGGCCAATCACTTTATAGTATAGCAAAGCTATATAATATTGAGAAAGCACAAATCATAAAAGACAATTCTTTGACTGACGAAAACTTAAAGTTGGAACAAAGTTTAATCATAAAGTTTAATAGTATTCCTTCGAAGGAAACCTCCAAAAAAGATATTATAACCACCATTGATGCAAATCCAACACAGCTTGAAAGTATAAAATCAGAAATTGTTAAACAAAAAAATGAAGAACCAATTTCAAGTGATAAATTAATTGTTGCTCTGCTTATTCCCCTTTTTTTAGAAAAAAACTTTCCTATAGAAGAAGGGGCGTCAGAAGAAATAGCTGAAGAAAAACTAGTTCCTGTTTTTCCTAAAAGTATTTCCGCGCTAGAGTTTTATGAAGGGGTAAAGCTTGCTTGCGAAAATAAAGAATCAAACAAACAAATTGAAATAATTGTTATTGATTGCCCTAACGATACCGCAGGAGTAAAAGCTGCATTGCAAAACAAAGATTTAAAAAGAGCTAACGTTGTTATTGGATCATTTAATAGTAATTATGCCCCATTTGTAGCAGATTATTGTAAGAAAAACAAAAAAATATATTGTACACCTTTTGGTCAACAAGGCAAAATATTATTAAATAATGAAAGTGCATTTAAGGCATCAGCATCAAATACCACTCAGCTCGAAAGCGTTGCCGATTATTTAAAATCAAACTTTAATAATTCACAATGTGTAGTTGTTCATAATGGTCTCAAGAAAGAAAAAAATTTAGTTGACGCTTTTAAATTAAAATATAATTCGTTGGCTGGAGATACTGCTAGAGAAGTATTGTTTAAGGACGTTAAGCTTGCAGGATTGAAATTAAAATTAAGTAATTTAAAAATAAATAACATTGTAGTAACTAGTAATGACCAAGCTTTTGTAACCGATTTTATTAATAAAATTTCAACTATTAAGGAAGACTATAAAATAAATATTTTTGGTACTGACCAATGGCAGGAATATGAAAACCTTGAGGTTGAAAAGTTGCAAGAGTTGAACCTACATATACCGTCAAACTACTACATAGACTACTCGGATAGTTTAACCAAAGAATTTATACAAAAATTTAGAACCGAATATTATGCAGAGCCTACTAGGACTGGATTTTTGGGCTATGATTTAATGTCAATGCTTATTACTAACTCTCAACAATTAGTAAATATAGATAGCATCTGTACAAAAAAATACAAGGGCTTACATATTGTTTTCGATTTTACTAAAACATCACACGAAAGTGGTTATGAAAATAGATATACTTCTATTTTAAAATATGAAGATTTATTACTGAAGGCTGTCGAAAAGTAATTCCAGTAATAGGCCCATCCCTTAGCTTCTTTCTTCCCAAACTTGAGCCAAATGCAAAATAGTATTTACTGCCAATTCCATGTCTTGAATACTTACCCATTCGTATCTTGAATGAAATGCATGTTCGCCTGCAAAAATATTAGGGCAAGGTAATCCCATAAATGAAAGTCGAGAACCGTCTGTTCCTCCTCTAATACTTGTGCGTTTTGCGGTCATTCCTGCGCGGTTAATAGCCTCTAAAGCGTAGTCCAATACTTGAGGGTGCTTATCAAGTATTTCTTTCATATTTCTATATTGCTCTGTAACAATGAACTCATATGATGAATGAGGGTAGTTTTTCATTACTGAATCTACTATTCCTTTTAATTCATGCTCATGTTCAGCAAGCTTTTTAGTAACGAAATCACGGATAATAAATAAAATGGTTGCTGTTTCAACCTCTGCTTCGATTTTTACAGGATGTACAAAGCCCTCCATGCCACTTGTGCTTTCGCAGCTTAGTCTATTCTTTGGCAAAGATGCAATAATGTCGCCTGCAATTTTTACTGCACTTTCCATTTTACCTTTTGCAAAACCAGGATGAGAACTTACGCCATTAATTATTATTTTTACGGCATCGGCACTAAAGGTTTCGTCTTCAATATTACCTCTACTCTCACCATCCATGGTATATCCAAAATCTGCACCAAGCTTTTTAATATCAACATGCTCAACCCCTCTGCCAACTTCTTCGTCAGGGGTAAATAAAATTTTTATTGTTCCATGTTTAATGTTTTTGTTATTAACCAATTGGTAAGCGGCGTCCATAATCTCTGCCACGCCTGCTTTGTTATCGGCGCCTAATAAGGTAGTACCATCAGCAGTTATAATATCGTTACCCATCTGATTTTCTAAATCAGCATGTTCTGATAATCGCATCACAATGGAGTTGTCTCCTGGTAATATTAAATCGCGACCATCGTAATTTTTGTGTATTTGTGGTTTTACGTTAAGTCCACTACAATCTGGAGAAGTATCCATGTGAGAGCAAAAACATATAACAGGAATATTTTGTTTCTCCGAATTAGAAGGTATGGTTGCATAAACATATCCCCACTCATCCATATGAGCATCCGCAACTCCAATTTGTTGTAGTTCTTCAACCAAAATTTTCGCTAAATTTTTCTGTTTTTCAGTACTAGGAAAACTTTTTGATGAAGCGTCGGACTGGGTATCGATTGTAACGTATTTTAGAAAACGTTCTGACACTGTATAATTAGAAATGTTCATATTTTTTAATTTTTATTCAATATTTTTTGCGAAAGATAATAGAGAGTTGAATTGAAAATCAATACTATTTTTATTTAAGTGAATAATGTTTTCATCACTGCCAATAAATATTGTTTTCATGTGTGCGTATTTGCCAAATTGCATGTCTGAAATTGTATCGCCAACCATTATTGATTTATCCAATTCAATATTATTAAAAATTTGTTTTGCTTTCAATGCCATACCTATTGCTGGTTTGCGCATGTTGGAGTTTTCTGATTTTAATTGTGGTGCAAAAAAAACAGCATGTATTGTAATGTCATTTTTTTCAAATTCCATCAACATATTGTTATGAATATGATGCAAGTCCTCAACGCTGTATAACCCCTTACCTATTCCTTGTTGATTTGTTACTATTACTATTGTTTTAAAATGGTTTTGTAAAATTTGTAATGCTTCAAACACACCATCCATAAAAACAAACTTATCCCATTGCTTTACATATTCATCAATCAATCGTTTATTAATAACACCATCCCTATCCAAAAACAGGCATGAATTTTCTCCAATATTTAAATGTGCGAGCATTATTTTTTAGGAAACATTTTTGCTTCAACCATTTCGCAAATAATATGTCCGATGAGCATATGACATTCTTGTATTCGAGGTGTATCCTTTGATGGTATTTCAATGGTTAAAGCGGAAATTTCTTTCAGCTTTCCTCCGCCAAGACCAGTAAATGAAATTGTTTTCACTTTTTTTTCATTTGCTTTTAAAACTGCATTAACAACGTTAGGGCTGTTACCACTTGTACTCAAAGCAATAAGTACGTCACCTTCATTTGCAATAGCATCGACCATTCGTGCATAAACATTATCGAAAGAATAATCGTTTGCAACTGCAGTTATGTATGAAGTGTTTACGTGCAATGCTTCGGCATTTAAAGGTGCCCTATCATAGTAATATCTTCCGGAAAATTCAGCTGCTAAATGTTGGGCATCGGCTGCGCTGCCTCCATTTCCGCAAAACAATACTTTATTTTTACCATTAAAAGCTAAGCATAAATCATTTATAATTTCCTCAATTTGTTTTATCAAAAACTCATCCGATAATAGCTTTGTTTTTAAAAGAATTGATTCATTAATTTGTTGTTGAATATGATTCATTAATCGTAATAATTTTTATTTTTTTGCGGTTCTACACGTTCTATCTTTCTTTCATTGGCTGGGTTTCCTTTAGTAAAAACTCTATAATTAATCCCAATTTTACAAAAGTATGGTTTGCCAATAGCTGTTTCAAAATTTAATCCCAAACTCTTTGCAAAATAATAATTAAATCCTAATCCAAACTGAAACCCAAATTCATTAGGGTTTTGAATTGGTGCAGTAACCTTGCTGTTTATTCCTCTTGAATTATCGATATACTGAAGTTGTGTTTGCATGATTTGATAATTCAATTTTGTTTGGAAATATATATCGATTTTTTTTGATACCTGTTTAGTAAATGAAGCAACTATACCAGGGTTATAAAAATTGAAAATATAATATGCACCTATGCCAAATCCTGCTGATGTATCATTAGAAACAAGGGTTTGATATGCGAAACTTGCACCAAAAGAAATGTTTTTTGACACTCTATATTGTAAGGAGAAATCAGCTAAAGGAGATTTAGATGTTGGTAAGCCTTGAAAAATAGAATCGGGCAAAAACATAGCTATATTAAGCCCTACACTAGCTGTTGCAAACAAATATGGCTTGTGCTCTACAGGAGTTTGTGCAAAAACCAGGTTCAATTGCAAACAACCGAGAAATGTTACTATGAATAGTTTTCTGAACAACATCACTTTTTAATTATTTTATAATTAACGCCTCCCAAAAACCAAAAAGGTCTTCCAACAGCACCTTCAATATTAAAGCCCCAATTGTTTACATATTTTCTGTATCCCATTAGCAATTGTGTAGTGCTTTTGTTTTTAATCAACTTACTAAACTTTGGGTTTGGTAATGAAACATTGGTAAAAATATCATATCCAACCCTAACCCCTGCATATAAGTCGTTGTCGTTTTTTATTTTATGATATAACAGCCTGATACTCGGGTTTATTAAATTAAAGGAAATGTCCTTTTTGCTTAAATCGCCGCTAAAGGCAAGGTTTTTATTCCTATTTAAGAATACTGAAGCATTTGGGTTTGGTTTAAAAAATTGAAAGTTTTCATAGTAGAGTGCTATACCCAAGGTAAACTTTGAGCGTGATGCAAAATCGTAGCTAATATTAATTGGTGGAGAGCTTTGCTTTCTATCCACTTCATCATCAGTAATTCTTAATGAAACTTTAGAATAAATACTTGCACTTGAAGCAATAGTAAAAACAGCATTGTTACTATAGTTCGTCTTTAAATTATCGTTGCTTTTTTGAGAAAATGCAAAGGAAACCTTGAAACAACTAAAGTAAACTATGAGTTTAAAAAGCTTCATATCAGTTTTCAGAAAAGTTTTTTACTTAGGATGAAAAATGTATTGATTAAAAAAAAAGGCAGACTAAAAGTCTGCCTTCAAATGTATTAATATTTCTATTATTTATCTAAGTCTTCAAAGTTAACGTCGGAAAAATTGTTTTGAGTGGCTGTTTCTCTTGCTTCACGATTTTTTTCGCGTTCTTGTTTTAGCCCTTCAGTTGTAAATGGCTGCTCTTGTTTAATGTAAGCCATAACATCGTTAAGGTCAGCAGCAAATTGTTCAAAATCTTCTTTGTATAAAAACACTTTGTGTTTATCAAATACAAACTTACCACTGTCATCAACAAAGCGTTTTTTACTTTCAGTAATTGTTAAATAAAAGTCACCGCTTCTGGTTGATTCTCTTACATCAAAAAAATAAGTACGCTTACCAGCTCTTAATGATTTTGAATAAATTGCATTCTTGTCTTTGTTTTCAAAACTCTCCATATATCTTTTAAAAATGTTGTGCAACAAACCTAAACGATTTTTTTCAAAAAAAAATTTTTTCAGAAAAAATATCTATGTTAAGGTTAAAATCTTTTATCTACATTAACTGTTGCAATGCTATTTCGAAGCCTGTTTTAGCAATATTTATAGTGGTTTTATTTTTTTCGAATATTGCCTTTATTCCATTGCCAATAATGTTGCTTGTATCTTTAAATATTGCTTCATCTGTAAGACTTACTCCTGGTTGCATTAAGTATGCAAATACTCGTGCCATACCGCAATTGGCAATAAAATCAGGTATTAAGCTTATTTTCGAGTCAGCATATTTTCCAATTGGTCCAAAGAAAATTTCTTTATCAGCAAAAGGTACATTGGCGCCGCAGCTTATTACTTCTAATCCTGATTTTATTAATGCTTCTAATTGTTCTTGATTTACCAGCCTAGATGCTGCTGCAGGAATAAATATCTCTGCTCCTACACTCCAAACTTTTTTATTTGCTTCATCAAAACTTAGCAAATTATCTGCGAATAATGTATTGCCAGTTTTTTGCTCAAATAATTTATTTATTTCTTTAAAAGTTAGGCCTTCTGTATTAATAAGTCCACCTGCACGGTCAATGATACCAGTTATTTTTACTCCATCTTTTGCAAGATACCAAGCTGCTGCTGCACCTACATTTCCCCAACCTTGTACAATTGCTCTTTTGCCTGCAATTGATTTGTTATGTAGGTTATAAAAATGTTTAACTGCTTCAGCTACTCCATAGCCAGTGATCATATCGGCAACAACATATTTTCTTTTTATATCTGGGCTATAATTAGTGTCATCAATTACCTTTGAAACACCTTGTTGTAATTGCAAAATTTGTTTCTGCTTTGTTACTGCATCGCTACCAAAATGGCCTTGCACCACACCCTCTTGTGGATGCAGTAATCCATAACTTTTTGTAATAGGAATCACTTCGTGTATTTCATCAATGTTTAAATCGCCACCTGTACCATAATAATTTTTTAGTAACGGCATTACAGCTTTATACCAGCGTTTAAGAACATCTTTTTTACGAGGGTCGGTAGGGTCAAAATTAATACCACTTTTAGCGCCACCAATTGCTGGGCCAGAAACTGTAAACTTTACTTCCATGGTTTTCGCTAGTGATTCTACCTCACGCTTGTCGAGTCCTTTTCTCATTCTTGTGCCACCACCTGCAGCGCCGCCGCGCAGTGAATTTATAACAACCCAACCTTCTGCATCGGTTTCACTATCTTTCCACTCAAAAACTATTTCAGGTCTTTTATTTTCGAACTTTTGTAGTAAATCTTCCATTACGTATTTTTTATTGACACAAACCTAATTTTTGTTTTGATATGTAGCAATATAAAAAAAGTGGTATTCAATAGTTTTACCTCATATCAACTATTTCATATTTTGGATATGCCTTTGGGTTAAATGCAAATGTGGCATCATCTAGTGGGTCGTTGGTTCTGAAATTTTTAAGAATGTACATAGTTTCAAGACCATCTTTACCTAAAATTTTTAAACTATTTATTTGTTTAGATGCTTTATCAATAGTTATTATTATTGTGTGATAATTTTTCTTTTTGGGTTCTAATGGAAAGAGTTTTATAATCTGCTTGGCAACACCTTTTTTATCCTTCTCTTCTTTTAGAAATTCATACTTAAAATTTTTTTCATAAACGGTAAAAATGTTTGAGGGTGTAATTGCGTCTTCTTTACCACCTTTTTCATTGGCATTATTTATTTGCACTTCTTCGGCATCCTTAATTATTGTCCAAATAGTTTTTGTATCGTTAATAATGGTTTGATTAGCAATATCTAATTTATACTTTGTTCCTTTCAAGAATATTTTGCCTTGTTGTGTTTCGTGCACATTTGTTGTTTTATTATCTGTTTTAAGAATAAATTCACTAACAATTGTTTTATAAGTTTTTGTTTTAGCACTTACTTCGTCGAGTATTTTTTTTGCTATACCATCTTTACTCAAATTGTTTTTAGTGTTTTTTTGAGCAAAAGAAAAATGGGTAATTAATAGAAAAGAACCAATGAATATTCTAACTTTAAAATTGATGACTTTGTTCATATTATGTATGTTATTTAAAATGATTTTTTCACTAAAACAAAAGTTCTTGTTTCAAGTAATTAATTCAAAACTATTAAGGAAATCTTTATTATCAAGTATATAAAGGTTTTTTAGGAAATAGGAATTATTCCTTAACGAAGCTTGCATGAAAACAATCTCTACACAAAGGCTCATAACTATCTGTCTCTCCTAAAACTACAAGCCCTGTTTGGCTGGTGGTTCGGTGTGAGTGATTTGCTAAACTACCACATTTGACGCAAATTGCATGCACTTTAGTAACATATTCTGCTATTGCCATTAAGGCTGGTATTGGGCCAAACGGCTTTCCTAAATAATCCATATCTAATCCTGCAATAATTACGCGTATTCCTTGGTTTGCCAACTTGTTACAAACATCAACAAGTTCCGAATCAAAAAACTGAGCCTCATCAATTCCAACAACATCAACACCATCGGCATAGAGCAAAATTGCTGAGGAGTGAGATACGGGTGTACTAGTAATAGAATTCGCATTATGGCTTACAACATCTTCTTCATGATATCTATTATCGACACTAGGTTTAAAAATTTCGATTTTTTGCTTTGCATACTGTGCTCTTTTTAATCTTCTGATGAGTTCTTCAGTCTTGCCCGAAAACATAGAGCCACAAACGACTTCAATCCAACCTTTCTTTTTTTGATGATATTGAGAATTTTCTAAAAACATTATTATTATTTTTGCATATTAAAAATTGATATCTTCAAAAAATAATTTGAATTAATTAGATAAATGATATGCAGATGAAACAATTGCAAATGAACAAAAAAGAAATTGGAAAGGAAATTGAAGTTCTAATTAGAAGCATAAAGTTGCATTATGATAATATTGCAGAGGAGGTGCGGATACCAAGCATTGAACTTGAGCTAATATCAGCGAAGATTAGAAAACTTCATGATAAGTCGATTATTTTTAATCACTTACATTATATGGAAGAGCAGCAATCGCGGCTGAATAGAATTGAATTGGAAATGGAAGCTGAAGATGATGAAACTCCGGAAGAGAACTTTATTATTAATGCTTCAGAAATACCAACTCCTTTAGTTACACCAACCATAACTGAGAAAATACAAAATATAATTACTACAGATACTCCAGAGAATGTCATAGTTAAGGAATTAACCAATGAAAAGATTCCTGAGCCAATAATAATTATTGAAGAAATAAAGAAACCAGAAGAAATAAATACAAAACAGCCCAATACCGAAGAACCAGCTAAGCCTAAATTAAATGAAGTAGTAAGTAACTCAATTATTGGTAAAGACTTAAAAAAAATAATTGGATTTAGCGATAAGTACTTTTTTATCAGTCAACTTTTTGATGGTAATGCCGATGATTTCAATACCGAATTAAATACCATTAATTTAAGCACTTCATCTGCAAATGCATTTGAACATATCGAGAATATTAAAAAACAAAAGTCATGGTCAGACGATAGTGAGGCTTTGCAGTCATTAAAAAGATATATTACAAATAAATTTAGCTAAGATGGCAAAACGCAATACAGTTTTGCTGATATATACCGGCGGAACTATTGGGATGGTTAAAGACGCTATTACTGGCTCATTGGTACCATTCGATTTTGAGCATTTATTACAGCAAATTCCAGAACTTAAAAATTTTAACGTTAATATTGAAGTAGTTCCGTTTTCTCCAATAATAGATTCATCAAATATGCACCCAAGCATTTGGGAAAAACTATGCAAAATAATATATAAAAACTATGATGCCGTTGATGGCATTGTTATTTTACATGGCTCCGATACCATGGCATTTACTGCTTCTGCATTAAGTTTTATGCTTCACAATTTGTCAAAACCTGTAATACTAACAGGCTCTCAATTACCAATTGGAACCATCAGAACCGACGGCAAGGAAAATTTAATTACTGCCATTGAAATAGCGGCAACAAAAAAGAATGGTAAGTCAATTGTAAATGAAGTATGTATTTATTTCGAGTATAAATTATATAGGGGTAATCGCACACACAAGTTTAATTCGGAGCATTTCGATGCTTTTCATTCTCCAAACTATAGATATTTGGCCAAAGCAGGGGTGCAAATAGATTATAATGAAAGTGTGTTGATGAAGCCAACAAAAAATAAGTTTGAAATTAAAACCAAATTCAATAATAAAGTTGCTGTTCTTACATTGTTTCCGGGTATTTCTTACGATTTAATTTCAACTGTTCTATCATCAAAAAGTATCGAAGCTATTGTTTTGTTAACCTTTGGTAGTGGCAACGCACCAAATGATGAAGCGTTTATTTCGTTATTGAGTAATGCAATACAAAAAGGTAAAATAATTTATAATGTTACCCAATGTAATGCGGGAAGCGTTATACAAGGACGGTATGAAACTAGTGACCAACTATCTAACATAGGTGTTATTAGTGGTTACGATATTACTACAGAAGCTGCAATAACAAAACTTATGTATTTGCTTGGCAACTATAATAGTAAGGCTACAATTAAAAAAATGTTAGAGTCAAATATTGCAGGTGAATTAACTAAAGACTAAAAGAGTTCTTCTTTCGAATTCTGAAACTGACTTGCCATTTATTAATTATTATTTACCATTTAGGAATTATTTTATTTAGGTATAGTAATCACAAATACTTTGGTAAAAATCTTCTCAAAACTATTTGTCTCGGCTTTGCCAAGATAAAACATTTAACAATTTTCATATCGTAACCATTCTGCTACAAAAACGCGGAACATACTATTTACGGTGCAATATAATATTTAGCTACCAATATATCACCCCTCTGGGGTTGATTGGAATTTCGATTAAATCTTAAGACCTACAATTTTTTTTCTACTTTTTCAGTTAGAACAAAATTAACAAATCCAGTTCCTTTTTTAGTGCTTACACAAAAACACCAACAATTTATCAAACTATTTAGAAGAATTGGAGCTTCATCAATGAAATTAGTATTTATTATATTAATTTTATCATTCTTCGTAAAGTTTTTAATTTCCTCGGTTTTTAGATTAGCAATCCAAAGCTTCATCGCGGTTGCATTATTTTTTGCTCTTATTTGACTAATATAAGTGCCGCCAAGATAGTCCATTATGAAAGTATATAAATACATATTATTTGTTATTAATTACAACCTTTTGCTTTCCTAGAATGGTTTTCTCCTGTTTCGTCCATTTTCTTTTTCTGATGATCCATTTCTTTTTTAGCTTTAGCCTCAGCAGCTTATTACACATTAAAGTGTAAGTCGGCTTTTCATTTCAATGAACTAAATGTTTTAAACTTTCTTGTTTAAAATTGCTGAAAAATATTTGTCTCGGCTTTGCCAAGATAAAACATTTAACAATTTTCATATCGTAACCATTATGTTACAATAACGCGGAACATACTATTTACGGCGCAATATAATATTTAGCTACCAATCTATCACCCCTCTGGGGTTGATTGGAATTTCGATTTTAGTCTTAAAAAATTCTTCTTCAAAACTTAATTCGTTTGCTTTTCGTTTTTTTTAGGACATTTCGAATAGTTAATTGCATTCTGAAATAATTATTATTCAATATTCTTATGCGACCCATCGCAACTAGGCATTTTTTTTGAGAGGCCACAAACACATTCGTTTAATCCTTTTCCGTTTATAATACGTTGCATGTTTTTTTCAATCCTAGCAATTCTTGATTTAGATTGTTTGGCCGATGAAAAATAAATATTATAACCTCTTTGTCTGCCCGGTGTTAGTTTTTCAAACGCTTTTTTTAAAGCTAGATTTTCATTTAAAATATCTAATAATTCTGGAACAAATTCTATTTCTGAATTGTTTTTTAACTCCACTTTTAATCCGGACTTTACCAATTCAATTGCCTCAAAAATATACGCTTTTAAAATTATTTCTCTCGAAACAATTTCATGAACATTTTTAAATTTTATTATCCGTGCAGACTGAGAATTTTCTCCTGGCTGGGATAACAGATTATTAGCATCACTTAATAAGGCTCCATTTAAAAAACTAATACCGCAGTATTGCTTAAATGCAGCCAGTATTATTAAATTTTTTTTATTATATGTATAACAAGGAACACCCCATTTCAATTCTTCAACAAGTCCGCAATCCAATAGTATTTGCCTAAG
>JBEIDK010000079.1:0-14999 GCA_040383485.1 Flavobacteriales bacterium | reverse complement strand
GATATACAATTCTCAAACTTGGGAACAAATTAAAAGTCCAGTCAGAGAGTTTCCTCTTTTTTGTGCGGATGAAATTTTTACTTCTTCAAAAATTAGTAGCGAAATAAATTTCGTTGCTGTAGATGCAGAAACATTAACAGATGTCTTTATATCTAAAATCAAATTAATTAAAAATGTAGTTTTAGTTTTTGATACCTTTAATGAACATGGAATGGCAGAGCAAAGACGAATGTTTTTTGAATTACTGCTTCAAGACTGTAAAATTCCAGTAATAATAAAACGTAATTATAAAGACCTTAATGAAACTGATTTTCAACTGCAATCTGCAACTGACGCTGGCGCATTGTTCATTGATGGATTCGGGGATGGAATTTGGTTAAAAGCTCAAAATTGTGGTGGTCGCGATTATATAAACAGAACTTCATTTGGTATATTACAAGCAACTCGTACTCGAATAAGTAAAACAGAATACATAAGTTGCCCAAGTTGCGGGCGCACTCTATTTGATTTACAAGAAACCACAGCACGCATTCGTAAACGCACCGACCATTTGAAAGGTTTGAAAATTGGAATTATGGGTTGTATCGTGAACGGACCTGGTGAAATGGCTGACGCTGATTATGGATATGTTGGCGTTGGTGTTGGTAAAATTACATTGTATAAAGGTAAAGAAGTGGTACAAAAAAACATTGAAACAGAAGGTGCAGTTGATGCTTTGATAGATTTAATAAAAGCAAATGGTGACTGGGTGGAAGCCAATTAGTGTAAATTAATATTTTCAATAATCTACTTCCCTACTCCTCTCAACTTTATTTCTGTAATTAACTTTTTGGTGTAAAGAGGAAAATCGCCATCCATCATCCAAGAATAATAACCTGGGTCTTTTTTGAAAACTTCGGCAGCAACCATACCTTTATATTTACCAAAGTTAATAGTCTCCTCTCCTTTTGCATTGTAAACTAATCTACCGGATGGGTCAACATTGTCAGTTACTTTTGTAAATTCGGCTAATGCACTAATGTCGTTAACTACTGGTTTATATCTTTTACCCGCTTTGTCGTTAATTTCCGAATCCTTATATTTTTCTAGTTGTGCCATAAACACTTCATAGGTTGCTATTATATCAGCTTCAGCACTATGAGCATTAATGAGTGGTTTATTACAATAGAATTGATAAGCAGCTTCAAGGGTTCTCTTTTCCATTTGATGAAAAATATTTTGAACGTCAATAAACTTTCTATTCTTGATAGAGTAGTCAACTCCAGCTCTTAAAAATTCTTCAAGTAGTATAGGGATGTCAAATCTGTTGGAGTTGTATCCAGCTAAATCACAATTCTCTAAATAAGCAGCAATGTTTCCAGCTTTTTCGGCAAAGGAAGGTGCGTCTTTTATATCAGTATCATAAATTCCATGAATCAAAGAACTCTCAATAGGAATAGGGATTGTTGGATTAAATCGCATTGATTTAACTTTTTGTTCACCATCAGGCATTATCTTCATTATTGCCATTTCCACAATACGGTCTTTACCAATGTTTGTGCCAGTTGTTTCTAAATCAAAAAAAGCTAATGGTCTGTTTAAATTTAATTTCAAAATTGTTGGTATTATGTTAATCTAAAGTATTTATTATTTCTTTGTTTTAGGTTTTGTTTTCTCTTTGCCTTCTTTTTTTGACTCAACAATAGCTGGTTGTTCTATCAAACTTGTAAGTGTAAAATCTTTCTTAATAATTTCTCCTCTGATATTTTTATCTAGTACAACTAAATCAGTTGAGTATGGCTTTGATTGACTATTAATGAATTCTAACTGATACTCGCCAGGATGAAAAACAGCAAAAAAGTCACCTTTTTTCTTTGCACTAATGGTATATTTACCTATAAGTTTTTGTGTGCTCTTATTGGTGACATTAACTGTCACTTCTGTATTAATACCGTTAGGGTCTGTATTAGAAATTCTACTCCTTAGCGTTGCATATGGAGCACTCACTGCATCATTAAATATAATTTTGTAAATATCATAATCACCTAAGCCTTCAGGTCTAATTGCCGATATATACCCTTCGTGCATTTTTTCGGTAATTGAAATGTTATAATCATTTTGAGGAGTATTTACAGGATAACCTATATTTTCAGGAGTGCTCCAATCATTTAAGGTATCAACCCATTCACTTTTAAAAATATCATAACCTCCATAATTATTATGGCCTTCAGAGGCGAAGTAAAGTGTTTTATCATCTGGCATAATTACCGGATAATCTTCATTATATATGGTGTTAATAGTTTTTGATAGTCTTTTTGGCTCTGCCCAATCACCGTTTGGTAATTTTTTTGCAACATAAATATCTTTTTCACCTTCACCTCCTGCCCTGTCCGAGGCAAAATATAATTTTGAACCATCATTGCTAATACTGGCATTAGATTCTTCAGCGCCCGAATTAACCAACCCTTTTAGGTTTACTGGTATATTAAAAGTCTTTCCGTTTGCTGTTGAAACATATATGTCTCCATCTTTGGTAGATTCTTCGTTATCAATATAAAAAAACATAATTCCACCATCACTGGAAATACTGGATACACGCTCATTTAATGGTGTATTTACCGATGAGCCCATGTTTGTAGCTCTACTCCATTTACCAGCTTTATTAATACTCATGTAGGCATCGAAGGTATAGCCTTGTTTACGCGGTTTCTCGCATTGGTTACCCTCTGCCCTATTTGATGAAAAAACTAATTCTGTTTTATTGGGAGTAATATATGGACCAAGGTCTGAGAAAGCAGAATTTACTTCTTTCCCTAAGTTTTCAAAAGTAACATCAACAGGAGACGAAATATTTGTAATTGCATATTTACAATTTTCAATTTCTTTTTCACATCGTTTTTTAATTGTCATAGAAGTTGCATCTGACTTGCTTTTTAAAATTTCAAGAGACTTTTCATAGGCATTGATAGCTTTATCGAAAATTAGAGCATTTTGAAATGCCTTACCCAACATATAATAAGTGTCAATTTCTGCTTTTCCGCTTTCGGCAGCTACTTTTAAATAACCAACAGCTTTTGTGTAATCAATGCTTCCAAGTAGGTAACAAAGTCCAATTTTATAATTTAAATCCACATCATTTTTATCCTTTTGTAATTTTGGTAAAAATTTATCAATTGCTTCTTTATAAAACTTTAATTTATAAAGTACATCTGGATCATCGCTAGTTACTAAAGATTGCGGCCCAGTATTGGTATTAACAGCGTTGCCGGCAAACAATAGAATGTTTAACAGCAAAAATATTTTAAGTAGGTAAAACTTTTTCATTTAATGATAATTACTTTTTATACAATTTTTTCTTTTTACTTCTAGGCTTTTTTGCAGCTGGTTTTATTCCTTTCGTTTCGTTCTTTTTAATTTAATCAGACCATTTATTTTTGTTAGTTTCTAATACAGGTAAATTAGTATTATTTGATTTTAATGTATCAGTGTTTATTTTTTTTTTTCAATTCATTTTTCAACAACTTTAACCTTAACTTTCTTTCCTTTGATTATTTTGTATTCAAACTTTTCAATTGGTTTTAATTCTTTATATTTAGTATCTACAGGGGGGGGTATCTCTATAGGTTTAGGGATAGCTTTTAGTCTGAATGTTTTACTTGCATTTGCTTTAAAATTTTCACCTCCTTCTATTTTTAACTCATTTAGATATTGCTCGTAACCTTTTGAATCGATACTAATATAATAATCATTAACGGGCAGAATTAATAAAAATTTACCATTGTTTTTTGTATTATAAATACCTATGGTATCAAAGTTAACCTTATTCATGACATATATGGTAGAACGAATATTAGGTTTTATAGAATCAGTTCCAAGAACAAGACCTTTAATAATTGAAACAGGACTTTGAATTCTTTCATTGAAAATTACCTTGTAGATATCATAGTCACCGCTTCCCTCTTCCATAATTTTGCTCATGTATCCATATTCATTACTCGCAACCGAAGAAAAGCTCATTTCATCATAAGTAGAATTAATAGGATAACCGAGATTACTTGGCGAACCCCAAACTTTCTTGATGGTATCATAATTAGAAACAAAAAGGTCAAATCCTCCCATGCTATTGAAGCCTTCTGAAGAAAAATACATTCGAAGTCCGTCGGCAGAAACTTGAGGAAAATCTTCATTAAAAGATGAATTGATTGCATCTAGAGGTATTGCTTCACTCCAGGTACCATCTGGTAATTCATTAGAGACATAAATATCGCGACCACCTTTACCGCCGGGTCTATCGCTGGCAAAGAATAATTGACTGGCATTTTTACCAAAACAACCTGCCGTTTCGAAGTAAGTTGAGTTTACTCCGCCTGAAATGCCAACACCTGCTTCAAAATCTTTTTTTGGGTTGGTTGCAATTTGTAAATCACCAAATTGTTTTCCTCCATAATCATAATAAAGAATTATTTTTTTTCCGTCAGATGTAACACCAGTAATTTGTTCGTCACCAGCAGTATTGACCTTAATTCCAAGATTTTTTGGTTTTTGAAATACTCCAAATTTGTTTTCACAAACATATATATCTGAGGTAACTACTCCATCAGCATCAGCTGTATTTCCTGTATTACCTTTGCGTCTTGATGTAAAGTATAACAAATCATCATTAGGAGTTGTAATTGGGTAGTAATCTGAAAATTCTGTATTTACTTTTTTTCCAATATTATAGAAGGTTACATTGGCTGGTTTTTGAATTAGTTCTTTAGCATTTATGCAAGTTTCGATTTGCCTTTCTGCCTTTTCAATTTCTTTTAATCTTTTAGAGCCTAGTTCAATTGCTTTTTTATATGCGAAAATAGCAGTATCGAATCTATTAGCATATTGATATGCCTTTCCTAAATCGAACCAGCATTGAACTATTGGTTTTGGTTGATTCATCACTGCTTCAAAATGAGGTATTGCCTTGCTTTTATCGGCTCTAGCATTTAGATAACATATACCTAATCTGTAACGAAATAAGAAGTTGGTAGAATCTTTTTTTACAAGTGCTTTATATCCTTTTAAGGAGGCATCATAATTTTTAATATCAAACAATTTTGCTATTTCTGCTTCATCTTGAGCTTTTACATTGCCAACATAAATGAATAAAAATAAAACATTTAATAAATAAAAAAAGTGAGTTTTAGACATAAATTATATTTAGTAAAACCTAATAGTAATTAACTTATTAACTGCTATATGAAAAGGAAACAAACTTAATTTTTTTTTATAGAATAGCAAATATAGAATGCTCTGTTTTGTTAACTGAAATTTTCAATTTTAGAAATAGTATTTTTTATTACATTCTCCCATAAAAAAGAATCCTGAATTTGTTTGAGTGCATTAGACTTTAATTGCAGAAGTTTATTCTCCTCTGTATCCAACACTTTATTTATGGCTTCGCTGATTTTGATTGGTTTAGGATTTTTTATTAAAAATCCTGTATTTTCATTAACTAATTCATTAGTTGCACCAACATTTGTAGCAATAACAGTTAGTCCGCAACTCATAGCTTCAAGTATAACAGTTGGCATACCTTCGCTATAGCTTGGGCAAATTAGAACATCACATTTTTCTACTATTTCCTTTATTTTATGTTGGTTGTAGATAGCTCCATGAAAAATTAAGTTTTGGTTATTTGTTCTAATAGTTTTTTTTCGTTTTTTTTCTAAATCTGTTAAGGCTATTGGGCCAATAAAATTGAATATTGCTTTTTCTTGGTTAATATTTTTAATGGCAGAATATAGTTCAATTACTCCTTTTCTTCTTTCATTTCGGCCAACAAACACAAACTGCAAAGGTTTATTTATATCTTTAATAGAATCAACCAACCATTCCTTTTCAATGCCAATTGGAATTTGAATTATTTTACTTAAAGCTACGTCAGACTTTACTAATAGGTTTGTTAGATTGCTTCCCAAACTAAATACTATATCAGCTTTTTTAAGGTTATACAGTAAATATGGCTTCAACATATATTTCTGTAAATTTGATTTTAAATCTGCAGCATTCTGTAAGGGTTCCAATCCGTGAAAATTTACTCCAATTTTAGGTAGATTATATCGGGATGTTTTTTTTTCGAAAATTGCCCATGCTGTAAAACCTTGAGCATATATAAAGTCTGTTCTTTCGCGTTTTATAAGAATTTCATATATATTTTTTGAATATGATAAACATTGTCTTAAATAATGACCAATATACTTATCTGCCTTAGGCATGTCAATAATTATATGTTCAATATATTTATTTTCCTCATCAGTAAAACTTGATAATTGAGCAGTTTTGTCTGTTGGCAAATAGTAATATAAATCCACCTTTATTTTTGCTCTTGCAAAATATTTAGCTAGATAATAAGAATGCTTTTGCATGCCACCCATTACATATGGATAGATACCATCTGTTAATATTGATATTGAGTTTAATGCCATTAAATAATTATTAAATTACAATCATTTGAAAATCAAATTACTTATAATCATCAATATTAATTTGTTGCTTACAAAAAAAATATTCATCGTTAACTTGATTTGAACAAACAATACACGTTTTGTTTTTAGTATAATCATTTATTAAATTTTTATACCATTCAATACCTTGCTTATCTAAATTTGAGGTAGGCTCATCAAGCAATAGTAAAGGAACATTTGCTGTTATTGCTAGTCCAAGCTTTAACCTTTGCTTCATTCCTGAAGAGAATTGAAAAAGTGGTTTATTAATTGATGAATCTAAGTAACAGAGTGAAGCTAACTTTGATACTGTTAAATTATTCATTAGAGGCTTAAGTTGAGTGAAAAATAAAATATTTTCTTCTAGCGTAAACTCTTCAATAAGTTCTAATGAGGGAGCCGAAATGCTGAGTGATTGATAAATAATTTCATTTTCTATAATTTTATTATTTGCACTGTAGGAAACAACGCCATTTGTTGGGCTTACATATCCAGCAACAATTTGCATAAATGTACTTTTTCCGCTTCCATTAGCACCCAATACTACCAATTTATCCGCATCATTAATTTCTAAATTTAATGATTTGAAAATCCAATTTTGATTGTACTTTTTAGATATATTTTTTAATGAAATTTTCAAACAAGCACGTTTTTACAAGAAAACTTTTCTAATATTAATTGAATTTTCAATTTCTACCTTTTCCAAACTATTTGCCAGCCAACTTTCTGCGGCAATTCTTCCTTGGGCATGTAATCTTAAGAGAAAGTCTTTAGAGATATTAAACTTTGATGAAAGCGAGTATTCCGCTAAATCATCGTCGGCACTTATTTCGTGAAAATAAATTTTTCTTAACTTACCTTTTAAATCATATCCTATATTCAGTATTCTGTCTTTAAAATGTATCATGCGCATTTCGGCAGTTAATGATGAGTTAAATGAAATATCGTTTACACGGTCCTGAATTTCTCTAACAGTTTTAGGTACCTCTTTTATTTCGGTTGGATTAACTTTAATGAGAAGAATATCATTGCTATCGGTATAATCAATTAATGGATAAATGGGTGGATTTCCCATGTAACCTCCATCCCAATAATACTCGCCCTCAATTTCAACTGCCTTGTACAGCATTGGTAAACATGCAGAAGCCATAAGCATGTCAACTGTCATGTTAGGCATTTTAAATACTTTAGGTTTACCTTTTTTTACATTTGTTGCGCTAACAAATAGTTTGGCTTCTGATTTATTTAATTCTTCAAAATCTATCATATCTAACAATAAATCGCGTAATGGATTTATATCAAGCGGGTTAAATTGATAAGGAGATAAGGTATTTGTAAGAAGATTGAAAAATTGAAATGCAGGGGAAAACATCAAATCACCGCCAAATGCTGGATGTTCGAACATGGTATTAAATGGAGTATAGGTTGAGTTATTTGCAATTCTCATCCAAAATTCTCTTAGTAACTCAATTGCTTTTGTTCTCCCTCCAACATGAACGCCGTAGATACAAATGGCAGCATTCATTGCGCCTGCACTAGTACCAGATATACCTCTTATATCTAAAGATTCATCTTCAAGCAGTCGTTCTAATATTCCCCAAGTATATGCTCCATGAGAGCCACCTCCTTGTAATGCTAATGCTATTTTTTTACGTTGCACTTTTAGTGATTAATTGTTATTTTTTTTTGAGTATGGTATTAAAAGTAATTAGCATTAGAAATCTATTCTCATTATTGAGCTAACCATCCACCATCAATTGGCAATGCTGTACCTGTTATTAATTTGGATTTTTCGTTTGCCAAAAACAAGGCAAGGTTTCCTATTTCTTCAACACTAACAAAATCTTTAACTGGTTGTTTTGCAAGCATTATTTTATTTACTACTTCATCTTCAGTTATTCCGTGTGTTTTGGCTTGGTCAGCAATTTGTTTTTCAACCAAAGGTGTTTTTACGTAACCAGGGCAAATGGCATTACATGTAACATTATAAGGAGCACCTTCAAGTGCTGTAACCTTTGTAAATCCAACAACACCGTGCTTCGCAGCCACATAAGCCCCTTTAAACTCTGAGGCAACCAAACCGTGTGCTGAGGCAATATTTATAATTCGGCCAAACTTATTCTCTTTCATTTGTTTCATCAAAAATTTGGTTGTATAAAAAACCGAAGACAAATTAATTTTAATAATTGCTTCCCACTTTTCTTCAGGAAAGTTCTCAATTTCACACACATGTTGTATGCCAGCATTATTAATTAAAACATGAATTTTACCTAGGGTTTTTTCGGCCTCGTTAATCATTGTTTTTATTTGTTCAGGATAAAGTAAGTTAGCATTTGAATAGTATGTTTTTATCTTGAATTCGATACCAATTTTAGCAGCTATTTCGGCGCCATCATTTTCTAAACCATTAAATGCAATATTGTATCCTGCCTTAGCAAAAACCTTTGCTATTCCAAGTCCAATTCCGCTTGTTGAACCTGTAATAAGTACATTCATAATCAGTTAAATTAAATAAAAAAAGTAGAAAACGTATTTTCTACTTTTAAGTTTGAAATATTTTGTAATAATAGTAGTTTTAAAATGAATATTAAAAGGTGACTCTTAATTTTTGAGTTATTACTTTTCTATCGCACGATTTTCTTCTTTCCTTTTTTATTTGATTGATAACATTATCACCAACAATATCAATTATGTCTTTGGCATTAACATCATACTTTAAATACATTACTGGAGATTTTTCCAAAAATGCAAAGTTTTGACAACTTAAGGCAATGGGCTTAAAAAGCTGTATTTGCACTTCATAACCAATACTAACATTCTTCGAATTTTTATATTTCCAATTTTGCAGTGCTATATTGCGAGTGTCAATTTGAATTGTTTTTTCTATATAATTATCAGAACTAACCACTACTAATTTATAATCATTGTCCAACTTAAAGTTGTATTTTACAATTCCATTTTCATTTGTATAAATAGTTTTAACTAAATTACCATTTTCATAAACCTTAACTGACTTATCAGACAAATTCAACTTGGAATCCTCATCGAAAACATGAAAACTAAAAGGAAAGGTAACTGTTTCTGTTTGTGCTTGTGCTTTCGTTAATAAGAAAATATTAAATAAAGCAAATAATAAATATTTATTTTTCATGAATCAATAATTAAAATTTAGTAACGAAAATAAGTTTTTTTTTTGACACAATGTCACAAACGTATAGCTTGGAATGTTTCTTGAAAACAAAAAAGTATGAATAAAGAAGACAAGTCAAGACTTTTCCATAGTTTCTTTTTCCCGGTAGCATTCGTAATTTTAATTTGGCTAATAAAGATTTGTGAAATAGTTTTTAATGCTAATTGGGCAAGGTTTGGAGTTTTACCAAGAACTACCAAAGGTATTGTTGGAATATTTACATCGCAATTAATACATGCAGATTTTGTTCATTTGTTTTCTAACAGTATACCAATAATTGTTTTAGGAGCTGGAATGTTCTATTATTTTAAAAGTTTAGGCTATAAAGTTTTTGCAGTAATTTATTTGGCCAGTGGTTTTTGGGTTTGGGTTAGCGCCAGAGCAGTTTACCATATTGGTGCAAGTGGGGTAGTTTATGGATTAGCAGTATTTTTATTTGCAAGTGGGGTAATCAGAAAAAATACCCATCTCCTATCTTTTTCAATGTTTGTAGCATTTGTATATGGTGGATTGATTTGGGGTATTTTGCCATTACAAAATGGTATCTCATGGGAAAGTCATTTATTAGGCTCATTAGCAGGATTGTTTGCTGCATTTTATTATAAAAATATTGGAATTCAAAAACAAAAGTATTCGTGGGAAATAAATCCTGAAAGTGATGAAGAAGTAGATTTTGATTGGAGTGGCAATCCTCCCGCGGAAACAATAAATGAAATTGAGGTTATTGAGCCAAATAAGAATGACAATTCAAATCAAACACAAAATTATAACACAATTATTAAGTATAATTATGTTTCTAAAAAGTGATGAATAAATTATTCAACAAGTATTAGTATTTTCAAGTAATCAGAGATTCAACTAGTTAACGAATGAATTTTGTACAATAAAAAAAACCTTATAGCTTCGCCAACCACAAATTACAAATAGTATTATGATTGATTTAAAAGGTTTCATTGCAATATCTGGTTATCCGGGTTTATACAAAGTTGTAGCACAAGCAAAGAGCGGAGTTATTGTAGAATCATTAACTGATAAAAAAAGAATGAATGCATTCTCTCATTTTAAGATGAGTACGCTTGAAGATATCAGTATTTTCACACAAGGCGAAGATATGCCACTGGCAGAAGTTTTTCAAAAAATATTTGATGCTGAAAAAGGAAAAAAGGCAATTGACCCTAAAGGTTCGGGAGCCGAACTTACTGAATATTTAAATAAAGTATTACCTGAATTTGATAAAGATAGAGTTCATAACTCTGACATTAAAAAATTATTGACATGGTATAATTTATTGCAAGAAAATAAAATGCTTGTTGAAGTTGTAGTTGAAAAAGAATCGAAAGCAAGCAAAGCAGAGGAAGGTGATGAAGCTGATGAAAAATCTAAGAAACCTAAAAAAGTGGTTGGAGATAAAACAACAACAACGAAAGCTAAAAAAGATACTGGCACCAAGGCAAAAGCTACAGCAGCCCCAGTGCGCAAAACGTCAACAGTTAGAAAGACCGGAGCTTAAGCACCGGTTTTTTTTTTGTATTTAATAATCCAATTTCAAATGAATAACTTAAAACTAAAGCGTAGTTTTTTACCTGACTCATATAAAGTTAGCAATTGGCAAACACTTGAACCTTATTACAAATTATTATTAGATAAAGAAATAAGTGATGTAAATGAACTAGAATTATGGATGCGCAATCGCAGTGAATTAGAAAGCATTGTAAATGAAGATATGGCTTGGCGATACATAAACATGAATTGCGATACTACAAACACAAATCTATCAGAAGCATTTGAGTTTTTTGTTACCGAAATAGAACCAAACATTGCACCATATTCTGACAAGTTAAATAATAAGCTAATCAATAATACATTCATAAATGATTTACCTAAAGGTAAATTCGATATTTATTTACGAGGAATAAAACGAAGTATTGAATTGTTTCGTGACGAAAATATACCAATAGCAGTAGAGATTAATAAATTACAACAGGAGTACGGAAAGGTATGTGCCGCAATGACAGTAGAGATTGAAGGTGAAGTAATGCCATTACAAAAAGCTGCCAAACATCTTGAAAGTGTAAATCGCGAACATAGAAAATTGGTGTATGAAAAAATTGCTGAGCGTAGGTTAAAAGATAAAAACTTGCTAGATGAGCAATTGAATAGTTTAATAAAATTACGTCAGCAGGTTGCAAAAAATGCAGGCTATAATAATTTTCGCGATTTCATGCATGATGAGTTAGGGCGTTTTGACTATAACATTCAAGACTGTTTTAATTTTCACGAAGCAATTAAAGAAGTGGCAATGCCTGTGATTAATCTTTTAAGTAATGAAAGAAAATATGAACTTAAGGTAGAAGAATTGCGGCCTTATGATTTGGCAGTTGACCCAAGTAATATGCCTCCTTTACAACCATTTGAAACGGCTGATGAACTAACAAATAAGACCATTGATACATTTAACAAAATAGACCCTTACTTTGGTAGCTGTATTGCTACGATGAAAGGTTTGAATTTTCTGAATTTAGATGCTAGAATTGGTAAAGCACCAGGAGGGTTTATGTACCCATTAATGGAAAGTGGTGTACCTTTTATTTATATGAATAGTGTTGGCAGTCAAAAAGATTTAGTTACAATGGTTCACGAAGGCGGACATGCTATACATAGCTTTTTATGCGTTCCGCTTGAGTTGGCCAGCTTTAAAAACCCTCCTAGCGAAGTAGCAGAATTAGCTTCAATGAGTATGGAGCTAATAAGTATGGAACATTGGGATGCTTTTTTTAAAAATAAAGAAGATTACAAACGTGCTAAAATAGACCAGCTAGAAAAGGTACTTGAAACCTTGCCATGGGTTGCTACGGTTGATAAATTTCAACATTGGATTTATGAAAACTTAAACCACACTGATGATGAAAGAAAAAATGCTTGGATAAAAATAGCTACTGATTATAATCCAGAAAACATCAACTATTTGGGTTATGAAGAAAATTTGGCGTATCAGTGGCAAAAACAATTACATATATACGAAGTGCCTTTTTATTATATAGAGTATGGCATGGCTCAATTAGGAGCTATTGCTGTTTGGCGGAACTATAAAAGCAATTCTCAAAAAACTATTGAACAATATAAGGCGGCTTTATCATTAGGTTATACTGTGGGTATTAAAGAAATATATGCTACTGCTGGAATTAAATTTGATTTCTCGAAAGAATATGTAAAAGAGTTAATTGAATTTGTGTATTCAGAATTAAAGATTTTGAAAAGCTAATCGCAAATTGGTTAGTAATTGTAACAACACATACCTAATAATAAATAATTACCTCTACATCGCAGCATTAAAAAAAATAAAATATGTCAATTAGTAAAGCATTGGAACAACGCAGTAATAGTTTATGCGAATTATGCGTAACCGAAGCAGCGAATAACGAATACACGGTTAGCCCTAAAAGCGATGCAAGTATTGACAATCAGGTTGCAATTTGCAATAAATGTTTGGCAGAAATTGATAGTAAATTTAGTTATCATTGGAGATGTTTAGAAGGTAGTATATGGAATCCTGAGCCAAGTGTGCAAGCATTAAGCTATAGAATCTTAAAACAACAAGAAGGACAAGAATGGGCTGACAATTTATTAAATTTAGTAGATGTTGATGAACCAATAATTAACTGGGCAATGAGTGCTTTTGCAATTGAAGAGTTTCATAAAGATGCCTTTGCAAATAAATTATCCAATGGTGACTCAGTTGTACTTACACAAGCACTAAATGTAAAAGGTACAAGCTTTACTGCATCAGCAGGAACAGTGATTAAAAAAATTAAATTGGTATTTGATAATACCGAACAAATAGAGGGTAAGATTAATGACCAGGTAATTGTTATACTCACTAAATTTGTGAAGAAACAATTGGTTTAAATTATTTTTAAAAAATCTTGAAGTTGTGATTTGTTCCCCATAACAATTACTTTGTTTCCTTTTAAACAAGTAATAGATAAATCTGGATTTAGAATGTAGCTTAAATTTTTATCACGAAAAGCTAAAATAGTTGCACCAATAGTGCGGTTCACATTCAAGTTAGCAAAACAAACGTCTTTTGACAATTCAAATTCTTTGATGTTGAAATCGTCGTTATTTTTTACTGACATAATATCCAGTAACTCCTTAATATCAGGACTTACAACTAAGCTTGCCATTTGAGCACCACCTAATTTTTCGGGCATAATAATATTATTAGCGCCTGCAGTTCTGAGTTTTTTTATAGATGAGTCATTTGATGCGCGAGAAATAATATTTATGGTAGAATTTATTTCTCTAGCCGCCAATACAACATAAACATTGTCAGCATCATTTGGCAAAGTGGTTATAAGTGACTTGGCATTTTTTATATTACATTTAATAAATATTTCATCCTTTGTTGCATCTGCTTCTAAAAACATAATACGTTTATCAATAGCTTCCAACTTCGTAATTTTTTCTTCAATAACAACAACAGAAAAACCACTTTTAACTAATACATCAGCTGCTTCCCTCCCATTCCGACCAAATCCGCATATGATAACATGGCCATTTAATTCCAAAATTTTTTGTTCCATTTTATGTATTTTATATTGTATTATAAATTCTCCGTCAAGTATGTATCTAGTAATTATTGATAGAAAATAGGCAAAAGCAGAAAAGCTTGAAACGATTAAGAAAATTGTAAATATTCTTCCAGAATCCGACAAAGGCTTTACTTCCATAAATCCAACAGTGCTCATGGTTAGCACGGTCATGTAAAGCGATTCTAATACAGTGAAGCCTTCTATTATTATGTAACCGAATATCCCAATTAAAATAGTTAGACTAACAAGTAAAAAAGCTTTACGTACCTCTTTTAATGAAAAGTCAATCTTATTTGCCATTTTATATTTTTATTAAAAATAATAAATTAATTCTATTCTTCAATCACATAAAATGACAATAGTAATTAATACATCTAATTCAACTAACTGATACTAGGCAAATTTTATTGATTGATTATTTTTTATTTGTTAAGAGCCTATTTAGATTTTTTATTAGAATTGTTTTGAGGATATTTTGTTCAGCTTAAGAATCAATTTGAAGTTTATAGCATTGCCATATAATCAAACGATGCAACAAAATGATGGACAAAATATACCATAAAATACCTTTGAAATTAATTTTAAACAGGCTTTAATTATAAGTATCAAAACACAACTATTAAACCCAGATTATGCGTTAGAGGTTCGTAATGAAACGCTAAAGCCAAATAAAATATGAACTTTTGCGAATAAATCATATTGGATATATGATGCATGAGGAAAAGTTGTATACTTCATATTTTGAAGGGGTTTTGCGTT
>JBEIDK010000078.1:0-15098 GCA_040383485.1 Flavobacteriales bacterium | reverse complement strand
TGGGTAGCGCTGTTAATTCAAGATTTCAAGAGTACTTGCCAGCACTTACAGCAGATGGGCAAACACTTATTGTTACCGTTCTGCTGCCTGATGATACAACCAAAGAAACTTTAAATGACAGACAAAAACATGAAGATTTTTTTGCTTCCAAATTATTAAATGGTGCATGGACGAAAAGAAACAATATTGGGCCACCAATAAATTCAGTTGGTAATGAAGGTGCCCAATGTATTTCTCCTGATGGTCAATTTTTATTTTTTACTTCCTGCGAAGAAGGAATGGGTGAGTACTCAGGAGGCAGGACAGGATTTGGAAGTTGTGATATTTTTTATTCTCAGAAAATTGGCGAAACATGGAGTAAACCTCAAAATATGGGGCAGCCAATCAACTCTAAATATTGGGACACACAACCAAGCGTAAGTAGTGATGGTAACGATTTGTATTTTGTGAGTAAAAGAAATGGAGGAAAGGGTGGAAGTGATATTTGGAAAAGTTCTTTGACAAAAGAGGGTTATTGGGGCATACCAGTTAATTTAGGCGATAGCGTGAATACAGAATATGATGAAGCTTCACCTTTTATACATCCCGATAACCAAACATTATATTTTTCGTCATACGGGCATACTGGTATGGGAAGCAGTGACTTGTTTTTAACGCGAAAAAATAAAGACGGGAAGTTTGGAACAGCAGTAAATTTGGGCTATCCAATAAATACTTCGAACAATGAAAATAGTTTGATTGTGAATGCCGAAGGAAGCATTGCTTATTACAGTTCAATAAGAAATGGAGGTTTGGGTATGGATGATATCTACAGTTTTGCGATGCCTAAGTCGATACGTCCCTTACCAACTTCTTATTTTAAAGGCCGTGTGTTTGATAAAAATACCAATAAAGGTATTGAAGCTAGGTTTGAGCTTACAGATTTAGAGACAGGTAAACTTGTTGCCGAAAGTTATAGCAATAGCGGTAATGGCGATTTTTTAGTGTGTTTGCCAACAAATAAAAATTATATGATGACCATTAGTAAGAATGGTTACTTATTTTATTCCGATAATTTTCAGATGAAGGGTGAAGGTGTTTCAGTAAATGACCCATATATAAAAGACGTTCCGCTAACGGCTATAAAAGCTGGTGAGAAAGTAATTCTGAAAAATATATTTTTTAGCAGTGGTTCTTTTGAATTGAAAGAAGAGTCAAAAAATGAATTACAGAAATTGGTTAATTTCTTGAGTAAAAATTCTACTTTAATGATTGAAATATCAGGCCATACAGATAATGTTGGAGCAAAAGATAAAAATCAGATTTTGAGCGAAAGCAGAGCAAAATCAGTAGTTGATTTTTTATTAACGCAACAAATAGCTGCAACACGACTTACTTATAAAGGTTATGGCGACACACAACCCATCAACGAAAATGACACTGATGAGCACAGGGCAAATAATAGAAGAACGGAGTTTAAGATTGTGGAGTAGGAATTTCTATTTGTTACTAATATGGTTTCGAGCGTTAATCTTTTCTTTAAATCATACATGTTGAAGTTACGTTTTACAACTACTCTTCTTCTTTTTTGTAACCTTCATAAAAATAAGATTGCTCGATACCTTTAAAAATAACTTCCCTATTATCTGTATCTACAGTAAGATTGGCAAATAGTATTGTTTTTAATTCTAAATCATTAATTGGGCTGCGTTCCATTGCTTGCATATACAATGATTTATCTACAAACTGCCAGTTTACCACTTTTTTGAGTTGATTTTTCAGAATTATATCCAACCAAATTCTTGTTGTTCTTCCATTTCCTTCTAAAAAAGGATGTGCAATATTCATTTCAATGTATTTTGCTATTATTTCTTCGAAGGTGCTTTGTGGCATTTGTTCTATCTTTGCTAAAGCTTCATTCAGATATAAAGCGTTGGCAAATCTAAATCCACCTTTAGAAATGTTTTGACTTCTGATTTGCCCAGCAAAATCATATAAATCCTTGAATAAATAATTGTGTATAGCTTGAAGCCCTTTGGTTGTGCCTACTTCAATTGAATTAATATCATTTGTTTCGAATAGGCGAAATGCATTTGCTAAACTCAGTTTGTCTATATTTTTCATTATAGGTGATACTTAATTAAAATATATATAATTTGAATTGCCATTGATAATTAGTTCTGAATAAGTGCTCTGATTTTTTAATTAATCTTTATGCAATAATACTAAATGTTTAGCTTTTGATGAATTTGAGATTGCTTTACTGATTGTCCATATCAGACAATAAAATTCTACCATGTATTTAATTTCCTTAACCTTCTGAACTTCCAATATGGCTTAACTCAATTAGATTGTAATGAAAAACCAGAAAAATTGAGACCGTTAGAGCACTGAACAAAAATGTAGGATGACATAATAGGTTCGGAACTTATGGGTAAATTATTTAATAAATAATTAGCTTAAAAATATATGATTTTATTGGCATTTGTGCCTTTTTAGGGAAATGACAATTTCCTAGAAAAACACAAATATAAAAACTGAAATATCAGGCCATACAGATAATGGTGAAGTGATTTTTAATTCAATAAATACCTTCTAATAAATTCAATGGTAGAATAGAATTGGAAATCAATATTGCCTTTTTTCTTGAAACCATGTCCTTCATCTTTCGCCATTAAAAACCAAACTGTACCGCCATTTTCTTTTATCTTATCTTTCATTTGTACCGCTTCGCTTGCCGGCACTCTAGGGTCATTTTCGCCTTGCACAATAAACATAGGCTTTGTAATTTCCTTGGTATGATTTAATGGAGATATTTTTTCCAAAAACTCACTCATCTTTGGGTCTCTCTCATCACCATATTCTACTCTTCTTAAATCTCTTCTATAGCTTTCTGTATTCTTAAGGAAGGTGTTGAAATTTGAAATACCTACAACATCTAATGAACAGCGAATTTTTTCGGCATACCAAAAAGAACATGCTAAGGTCATGTAACCTCCATAACTGCCACCTGTAATCATGATTCTATCTTTATCTAAATCTGGTTGGGTGGCAATCCATTCAATTAAAGCACCAATATCCTTTACTGATTCTTCTCTTTTGTATCCATTATCGGCATCGAGAAATGTTTTGCCAAAACCTTCGGAACCTCTTACATTCGGAAATATGATTGAAATACCTAACTCATTTAAATAATAGTTATTTCTGGCCAAAAATCCGGGTCTTGATTGACCTTCTGGCCCGCCATGTATATTAATAATTACAGGTCTTTTGCCAGTAAATTTTGATGCTGCCTTGTAATAAAATCCTGAAATTTCTTTTTTATCGAAAGAGTTCCATTTTATTAATGTTGGTTCTTTTAAGTCGGAAATATCCATGTTACCAAGCTCACTTTCAGTCCAACGGATTAATTTTTTTGAATCCACTTCATACTCAAAAACGTCTGATGAAGAACTAAATGAATTAATGGTTAAGGCAAACGATTTACCATCTTTAAACCATGTTAGTCCGCCAATAGTGCAATTTGGAAGGTTATTGATTTCGGTTATTTTTTTTTCAGTAACAGAGTATAAATATACTTTAGAGAGTCCATTCTCATTGGATGAGAAAACAATATTGGACATGTCTTCAGTAAAATCAACATCCTCGATGTCCCAATTTATTTGTGAAGTAATGATATCTAATTTTTTAGTATCGAAATTATAATAAGCCAAGCGGTTAAATTCACTGTCTTTGTTTGTGAGCAAGAAAAAACCTTTTGCATCTTTAGAATATTTAAGTGCTGAATAAGTAGTTCTTTCATCTACTAATGGTAATATTCTCGTTTTTATTTTGGTGTTTAAGTCCAATACATATATACGAGATTCATTAATAGAAAGGCCTTCACCTACCAATAATTTATCATCATTGGGTGACCAATCCGAAATACCCCATCCTCCGCCAATATTTTCTGATACTAGTAAGTTAGAATTGGTATCAAGCGGATTCATGATATAAAAGTCTCTGTCGGCACCATTTCTTCTTGTTGAAGAATAGGCTATCTTGTTTTTCTTGTTATTCCAGGCATTATAGCCATTTTGGGTGCGCTTGCCCACAGTAATTTGGCTTACTTTTTTTGAGTTTACATCTTGTCTAAATATTTGAGAAAATTCATTTCCACCATTGTCTTTCATGAACAAGAAATAATCTCCATTTATAGGTTCAAATGTAGCCCCCGCAACTGGTTCATCGAAGAATGTAATTTGTTTTCTATCGCCGCCAGGCATTTTTACATAATGCAATTGACTTATGTTGGCAAACCTTGTAGAAATAATCATTTCTTTTTTTTGAGGATGCCAACCAGCAAAAAAAGCGCCTCTCGATTCAGTGTATGCTTTTACCTCGTTGGCAACCGTGTTATTTAGTTCAGGTATATTTTCAACCACTAGGTTTTCTGGAACCTTTAGCTTACCTACTTGAGAATTTGAATTAGTAACTGAAGCTATTAAGATAGCAATACATAATACATTTTTATTCATGATTCTAATTTATTGTTTGTATAACCTTTGTGTAATTTGCGAAGTAAGTTTTTATTCTTTCAAGCTTACTTTTTTCAAAAGCATTTTGTAATGCATCATTCACCTGCGTTTGCCTAAACAAACAATTCTGCGAAAAACAATGTATTGAGAAAGTAATAAGTAGAAATAAAAAAGCGTATTTCATTTAAATATTTTAATTAAAAATAGTAATAATACTAGAATGAAATAAAAAAAAAGCCGCAACAAACGTTGCAGCTTTTCATTATTCTTTATTGCTTAAGCAAGAACTTTACTTACCAATTCAGCTGCTTCATGCAAAGCAATTGCTGAATAAACCTTAAGTCCGCTATCGTCAATTATTTTCTTTGCTTCAACAGCATTCGTGCCCTGCAAACGAATGATAATAGGAACATTTATTGTTCCCATATTTTTATATGCATCAACAATACCTTGTGCAACTCTATCACAACGAACAATACCGCCAAAAATATTAACCAATATTGCTTTAACATTAGGGTCTTTCAGGATAATTCGGAAAGCTTGTTCAACACGCTCAGCATTTGCCGTTCCGCCAACATCTAAAAAGTTTGCTGGTTCACCACCACTCAACTTAATAATGTCCATTGTAGCCATTGCAAGACCAGCCCCATTAACCATACAACCAACATTACCATCAAGTTTTACATAATTCAGGTTAAACTCTGCGGCTTCTACTTCTGTAGGATCTTCTTCCGATTTATCACGCATCGCTAAATAATCTGGATGGCGGTATAATGCATTTTCATCAAAACTAACTTTACTATCAACAGCAATAATTTTATTATCAGAAGTTTTTAATACTGGATTTATTTCAAACATAGATGCATCAATAGAATCATAAGCCTTATAAAGAGCAGTTACGAACTTTACCATTTGCTTGAATCCTTCGCCTGATAAACCTAAATTAAAGGCAATTTTACGAGCCTGAAAACCTTGTAAACCAACTGCCGGGTCAATTTCTTCTTTAAAAATTAAATGAGGAGTGTTGTGAGCAACATCTTCAATATTCATTCCACCTTCGGTAGAGTACATAATAATGTTTCTGCCTTTGGTACGGTCAAGCAAAACACTCATATAAAACTCTTTTGTAGCACTTTCTCCAGGATAGTAAACATCTTGAGCTATTAAAACTTTATTTACTTGCTTACCAGCTTCTCCAGTTTGTATGGTAACTAAAGTATTACCTAATAAATTGGTAGAGATTTTTTTTACATCATCAAGATTTTTTGCTAATGCAACACCTCTTTGGTCCATACCAACTATTGAGCCTTTTCCTCTACCACCAGCATGGATTTGTGCTTTTACAACCCACCAACCTGTACCGGTTTGCTTTTGCAATTCTTTAGCGGCTTCAACAGCACCTTCGGCAGTATCAGCAACAATGCCTTCTTGTATGGCAACACCATAACTTTTTAAGATTGATTTACCTTGATATTCGTGAATATTCATTTAGTTATTTTTTTTGTGATGCGAATGTAATTATTTTTTGAGATGACAAAGAATTTGAAATCTATGTTTGAGTGAAAATAAATTTTAATTCACGTTAAAAAGAGCATAGGCAATAGAGCATCCGTTTTATTAAATAACTCTTTTTAAAATAGGTGGAAGATAACTTTTACCCAAGCGTTAGATTTTAAATAATTTATTTCGAAGTTATAATATGAAACCGAAGTTTAATTTAATTTAGGAATTAAGTTGATTTCTTACATCAATTATTTGATGTAATAAGTTCGAGTTTTTTTCTATTGCATTTCCAACTACAATAATGTCTGCACCTGAGTTCCAGATTTTTTCAGCGGTTTTAGCATCTCTTATGCCTCCTCCAACAATTAAAGGAATAGTAATATTTTTTTTAACCATATTAATTAATAGCTCATTAATATGATGAATAGCTCCACTACCAGCATCTAAATAAATTAATTTATGTCCAATCATCTCTCCTGCCATAGCTGTAACTACTGCTACTTCTGGTTTATTGGATGGAATTGGAGTTGTATTGCTAATATAAGCCACAGTAGTAATGTTTCCGCCGTCAATGAGTATATATCCTGTTGAAAGTATTTCTAAACCTGATTTTTTTAATACAGGAGCTGCTTGTATGTGTTGACCAATAAGATAATCAGCATTTCTTCCGGATAAAAGAGACAGTAATAAAATACCGTCAGCTATGCTAGTAATGTGATTTGCACTTCCAGGAAAAATGATTACAGGAATTGTTGTTTTTGACTTGATTGATTTTATTGTTTCCTCAAGATTGCCTTCAGTAATTAAACTACCACCAACAAAAAAATAATCAACTTGCAGCTTTTCAGCATTTTCAATGATACTTAAATCATCAAATTTATCAGGGTCTAAAAGCAAGGCGAATGATTTTTTTTTCGCTACAGCATTTTTATTGATTATCGATAATATATTCTGCATTATATTGCTTTTTCAATTCTTAATCCAACATCAAGAATTTGAGGTAAATTTGGCGTACGCATTGCTTGTTCTAGGCTAAAGTAATACTTACCTGCTTTTTTAAAGGTGACATTTTTCTTAAACAATATTTGATTGTCCCAGATGTCGCCACTACCATCACCAAGCCATTTGCCAGTTTCATCTGCCAATAAACATTCGAGGGTATCTTTAGAATAATTTCCGTTTGGGTATCGGGTTTCTAAAAAAAGGTATAAATTACTATAAGGGTAATCACTTGCATTTCTAACATTTATATAAACATTACAAGGGTTAATAGTGTCAGTTACATTAACTCCAAAAACCATTTTGTTATTATTATTCCAAACTTGATTAGGTATTACTTGGTTTTCTTCGTATAACCTTTTACTATCGCAAGAAATGAGGGTAGTTGTAAATAATATTAGAACAAATAAATTGTGTTTAGTCTGCCTTAGTTTCATTGTTAGTATTGGCTTGGGGTGGTAGATTATTTCCTCCTCTTTTTTGATTCTTTGACCTATTTCTATTCTTATTATTATTAGGATTTTGAGTTCTGTTTGCGTTCATATTAGGTTCTGGATTCGGTACTTGTGAACGATTTGTTTGAGTATTTGGCTTTTTGTTTGGTTGATTGATTGGCTTGTTTGAAATTTGTTCTTTCACTATGTTAGAATCAGAATTACCTTGAGAAGCTGAATTATTTGAGGGTGTAGGTTTAGCTTCAAAGTTTCTTGGTTTGTTTCTTTTATTATTTGGTTTTTTCTTTTTATCGAACCTTGTAAGACTGTCTTGTCCAACTACATTTTCATAGTCATGCTCTACCGCAGCAATTTCAACAACATACGAATAGTTTTTAAGGTCCTCTGGTACAATTCCGTTCTTATTTTGTTTGTAAAGTTCAATAACCTTATCAACCTCTAATGGAATAAATACTCCTGGTTCATCAGTATAAGAAAACCACATCATTCTTTTAAAAATGTCTGTTTTTTGATGAAAAGCCCATCCTTTTTTTGTTTTGATATTGTCAGCTGTGTCAGGAAAATTTTTAATAGCATCAATGTAGGTATCAAGTTCATAATTGAGGCAACATTTTAGCTTACCGCATTGCCCTGCCAACTTTAAAGGATTTAACGATAGTTGTTGATAACGCGCTGCCGACGTGGATACACTTCTAAAATCAGTAAGCCACGTGGTACAACAAAGTTCGCGTCCGCAAGAACCAATACCACCAAGTCTACTTGCTTCTTGACGAGAACCAATTTGGCGCATTTCAATTTTTACCTTAAACTCTTCATGTAGGGCTTTAATTAATTCTCTGAAATCTACACGTTCTTCAGCAGTGTAATAAAAAGTAGCTTTTGTTTTATCACCTTGATATTCAACATCACTAATCTTCATTCTCAATTTATACTTTAAAGCTACTACCCTGGCTCTATACATAGTTTCCTTCTCAAGTTCTTGAGCAGATTGCCATTTTTCGATGTCTAAAGGCTTTGCTTTGCGATAAACTTTTTTAATATCAGGACTGCTAACGCTTACATTTCGCTTTTTCATTTGTAGCTTTACTAACTCTCCAGTCATGGAAACTACACCTATGTCATGTCCTGAGGCAGCTTCTACAGCAATAATATCGCCGGCATAGTATTCTATATTATCATCAACTTTATAAAAGTCTTTTCTACCGTTTTTAAATCGAACCTCAATAATGTTAAACTTTTTTACTCCTTGTGGTAGTTCCATATTGGCAAGCCAATCAAAAACACTCATTTTATGATTGCAACCACCTACACCGCAAGCTCCGTTATTTTTACATCCCTTTGGCAACCCATCCTCAGTTGTTCCACAATTACCACATGCCATAATATTATATCTAATTTGTTATTTGGGCAAACTTACTAAAATATAGATTAAAAAAAAGTACGTAGTTATACTTGTAAAAAGATAAAAGTCATCAACCTACCGTAAAATAAGAAAAGCATTAAACATTTTTAAATTGAATAGTGACTTAGTTTTTAGAAACTATAATTAACACCCCCCATCAGCCAGAAGCCCATTGTTGGTGTATGTTGCCATCTTTGAACACGCGAATTGAAAATATTGTTGAGCGTTAAAAAAGCCGACAATTTTTTTGTATGCTTGTATTGTACTCCAATATTTCCATCAACATAAGCCGGCAAATCATAAATAACGAAACGAGTTTCATAACTACCTTTTACACCATAAAATGAACTAAAACTAGCTTGCTGGCTTAACCCTTTTCTTTTTCCAATATAAAAGGCTTTGCAGGTTAAAGAAATTTTTTCGTTGATTGAATAACTAGCATCTAGTGTGATATTTAAATTTTCTTTATAGTATGCAAATTTACTTGTGTCCATTTTAAAATTTTGATAAGTAGCTTGTATATCAACATCTAACTTTTTTGAAACTTTATAGTTAAGATTACCTTTTAAATTCCAATACTTAGCATTGTCATAAACACTTATAAATTGAAAGTTATGGAAGTTTGCTGAAGGCATAAATGTTTGTAACTCGGCAAAACTGCCATAGCTTAAATTTTTGAAATTAGTAACTTCTTGAAACATTTGAAGTTGATTTATAATAGAATAATTACCAGACAAGTTATAAGCAATTTTCGAATTGAAGTTACCTTTTACACCAATTGAGGCATCAACTAAATTTGTAGTTGTTCTCTGATTTAATCCGTTATTTAGTAAAAATGGGTTGTCATTAGTAATAACTCTTAAGCTATTTACTTTTGCATTACCGATAACACTAGAATATATGGTTAAAAAATCAGGAACTAGTAAATAATTAAACCAAACATTCGGGAAAAATCTTGTTTTCTTTGCCTCAAATTCCTGCAAAACTGTTGCTCCTATAGTAGCATTCCACTTGCTTCCTTTTGCTTTCACATAAGGTGAAAAGCTAACTAAATTAAACAATATTGGTTCAGAAGGAATTAAAGAATTTACATTTATAACATCAAAATTTGTTTTAAAGAACTGATATTTTAGTTCTCCACCTATTATTTGATTATCGGTAAATTTTGAGAAATCAGCAATTATATCAAAATGATTTTCGGTGTTTATTTTCATTTCCGTCAGTTTCCTATTCAGGTTATAATAATTAAATTTTACTGAGTGAATTAGTGCTGCTGAATCTGTATTTATTGATAAAACTTTGGCGTTAATGTCAATTATGTTATTTATATATTTGTCATCATAATCATTAGGCTGAAAAAATGAAGAGTTATAGCTGTAGATGTTATTAACGTTTCTATTCCATGCTGAATTGAGACTTATTAATTCATTACCTACAAAATATTTACCAAAGGCATCAATGCCATTATCACTAAAACTTGCTATTCCTTGCTTATAGCTTGTATAGTTTGATGAAAGATGTTTTGCATGCGCTCCATATTGCCATTGTTTACTTCTAAGGTTAGCAAAAAAGAATTCAGCGTAAGGTGAAGAGTAATTGCCAAGACCAGCTTTTAGATAATTATTAGACAATTTTTCAACTGCTTCATTTTTCATTTTTGCAGGTTTTATAGAGTCGAGAATGATTACTGTTTTATGCTGCTTGTTTATTACCGAATACTTAAGCATTGGTTTAATTGCAACAGTATCAATAACAGAAGGATTATCATTTAACTTAAAAGCATCAGCTATTACTGGCACATAGTCAGTAATAATATTAACTTGTTGTGAGCCTACTCCATCTTCTGTTTGCGCATTTGCTTTAGATAAACAAACTACGGCTATTAGAAACGAAAATATTTTTATTAGTCTTAACATCTTCACAATATTATAATTTACATGAAAGTTATTTTCCATTATTCTTCTGGTATTTCCTCGTTGTCTTTAACTTCTTGAACATCAAACTTTATTTCTTCTACATTTTTCTTAAACCTTTCTTCTATTGCTTTTTCTTCATCAGTAATTTTTTGAAGTTTGGCTTTAGCCTCAGCAACTGCAGTATCTTCTTCACTATTATCTATAATACTTTGCAAGGTTTCTTTTGCTTGAAATATATCATTAACAGCCACAAAATTATCTGACAATAGCAAAAAGGCTTTAGTAATCCAGTAATCATAACCTGGATCTTCATTTACTAAATCCATAATAATATTTTGAGACTTTACATTGTCTTTTTTGTTGTAATAAAATTCTGCCATTAAATATTTTGCTTCCGATGCCATTTCTGTACCCTTTAAAAATAGCACCTCATTTAGTTCCCTCAAAGCAAGAGAATCCCTATTCAATAAAATATAACTTTTACCTTTTAATAAATGGCATTCATTTTTAATTTCATTTGGTGTTTTTTCCATTTCTAGAAGTTTTGTTGCGCTCATTATTGCAAATTCGAATTCCCTTAAACTAAAGTTACTTCTCATTTGTCCAATTCTAGCTTCTAATGTAATTGTTGGATTGTCTGCTATCAATTCTAATTTTGTAAACAAGCTAGTTGCCTCTTCATATTTTGCTTGATTATAATAGATGTTGGCAGCGCTTTTTAATGAACGCTCTGTAAATTTATTTGTTGGTTGCTTTATAATAGCATTAAAACTTGACAAGGCGTTTAAGCTATCCTTAGCTTTTAAGTCGCAATCTGCTTTATAATAGTTGGCGTTTAGAATAAAAATTGCATTCTCAAATTTGTTTAGATATGCTGAAAATTGTTTTCTAGAACCTTCACAATCACCTTTTGTATATAAATTCTCTGCTGATTCGTAGGTTGCAGAATCTAGCTCTGCATTACTGATATTTAATGATGGATTTTTGGCAGCAAATGTTTCAAACTTCGACATTTCCCCCATTTCAACATAAATATTTTTTAGCTTGGTAGCAGCTTGATTAGATTCTTCTGTATTTGGATATTTTTCAATGATACTTTCATATATGTCAATAGCTTCTTTATCCTTATCAGTATTATAATAGATAAGAGCTTGTTTTGACAAAGCCTTCTTTACCAAACTGCTATTTTCATATTCTTGACTTAATTTTATAAAATATTCAAGTGCTTTTTCATTGTCATTTTTCATTAAAAAAGCTTGACCCAATTCAAATAGGGCATCATCTAAATATATAGACTTAGGATAACCAATAATTAGAAACTGTAAGTCTTTTATTTTGTCATCCAATTTATTTAATAAACCTTCTGACATGGCTTTTTGAAAAATGGCATAATCATTATTAAACAAAGCAGTTTTAAGTGCTAAATTATAATACTCAACAGCGTCCAAATACTTTGTTTGTACATAAAAGCAGTCGGCAACTCTTAAACAGGCATCAGTTTGTTTTTTCTTCTCTAATTCACCTGTAAAAGCTAAAAATTTCCTAAACCATTCAGATGCTTCGTTGTAATCCTTTTTATTGAAAAAGCAATATCCTAAGTTATAATTTACATTGTGAAAATATACCAAGGCTGCGGCACCAGGCTCAAATAAAAATTTCTTGTAATTATTGATTGCACTATCAGTTTCATTTAATCTATAAAATGCTTCGGCTTTCCAGTAATATGATTCAGCCGATATGCCTTTGTTTCTGGAATAAATAAGTGCCTTGCTTAACATAGCAATCGATGAAACATAATTCTGATTATTAAATAAATCTATTGCATAGGTATATGCTATTTTTTGGTAAGCATTTTGAAGCGCCAATGTTTTAGATTTCATTTTATCTAATGATATTAAAGCATCTTTGTAATTCTTGGAAGCTAGGTAGGCATTAACTAGAAATTTAAATGCTTCATCATAGTTTGGGGAGTTTGGATATAGGTTTACATATTTCTGCAAAGCATCAATAGCATCATGATAAGGGTCGCTTTCAGTTTCATAACTCAATTTGGCGTAATTATATAATGAGTTTTCAGAAATTTCTTCATCAAATTTCATTTTGCTAGCTTCTGAAAAAGCATTGCGCGCAAAGGTTTTTGAACCACTTTGCAAATAACAATCAGCTAAGTTAAAATATGTAATTTGAGAAAGGCTATCATCTATTCCTTTGGAATTATTAGGGACAGACTTTTTTAAATACTCTATTGCCAGCGGATAAAGCTTAGCCTTATAATATGCAAAACCAATTTCATAATAATCATCTCTATATAAAGGATTGTTTGATTTTACAAATTTTTCAAAATATGGAATAGCCTCAGAATATTTACCTATTTTGGTGTAGGCGTCTCCTATTAAATGCGCAATTTCGGGGCCTCTCTTATTATTTTTTGTACTATCTAAAATAGGTTTAGCATAGCTTATTACTTCTTCATATTTGCCTTGTGAAAAGTAAATTTGAGTTACATAATAGGGAACTATAGGACTAAAAGTTGAATTATTTTTAAACTTTAGAAATCCTTTTAAGGCAATTTCAAATTTCTTTTCAAGATATGCTATATGTGAATAATAATAGGTTGCAGGCACAGCATATTTATTGTCAATGTCTTTAACTTCAGCAAAAAGTGGCTTAGCTTTTTCAAAATTATTCCTAATAAAATATGAATAGCCCTTTTTGAACTGGAATTCGTTCCGTTGTTCTTTTGATAACGCTCCTAGTTCTGTTCTTTCAAACCATGCTAATGCCTGTTTGAATTGCCTGTTTCGGTAATAAAGATTACCTATATAAAAATTACAAAGTTTAGCATTTATATTTTCGGGATGGCTCTTGGCGAATAGTACTAATCTACTTTCAGCATCATCGTTAAAAAGTTCATAAGCGCATAATGCTGCATAAAACTCTGCATTAATTCTGGTTTCATCATAAGCAGGTTTTAATTCAATTATCTTATTAAAATAATGCTGAGATTGAACATATTTTTGTTTGTTAAATAACTCTTGAGCAATAATGAAATCCTTTGAGTCAAATGTTTGAATCATTGTTTTTTGGGCAAAAACAAAACTAAATGACAATAGAAAAATTGATAATACTACACTAAACTTTAGAGGAAAAACCATTGTAAACCCTTATTATATATGGGGTAAAAATAATTTCATATTTTGAATAATTTGATTTGCCAAACTTTAGTTATTAACGCTGTTTTGTTATTATTATTGAGTTCGATTGAATTATAATTATTATTTTCATAAACAATTATAACTTTACATTTATGAATTGTAAGTGTTTTTAAATTAAATAATTTAAATAAATGTCGATAAAGAGAAGTTTGGAGGAAGAAAACAGATTGCTTAAAGAAGAACTAGAATCACAAAAAGATAGGATTCGAGAGCTTCAGACTGAATTACGCCAATTTCAGAACGATAAGGATTATAATTCCAAAACTTACGCGCTAGTTGATGCATCGCCAAACTCAATATTTCAACTCAGTAAGGATCTTAAAATAGAATTCTTAAATGCTAAAGCCATAGAATTACTTGGACTGAAAGATAAAAGTTATATTGGAAAATTTATTTATGATTTTGTTGATAAGGATGTTGCGAGTGATATTCAAAACAATATAAAAACTGTTTTAGAAAGTAAAAGAAAAGTAGAATCAGTATTTTCAATAAATAATAGGTATTTCAAAGTAGTTACAACTTTAATAAACTTTGAAGATAAGTTAAGTATCCTAATCGTTTCCGCTGATATCACTGAACAAACAAACTACGCTACTGAATTAAAATATAATTCTCAACTATTACAGAAAGTATATGATGAATCGAAATTTTCATTAATGGTAATTGATTTAGAAAATCAAAAATTAATTAGTTTTAATAAAACCTCAGCTTCCTTATTTGAATTTAAACCGACTGAGTCAAAAGAAGAAATATGGAAATTTACTTTGAATGCTCGTAAGAATCAATTATCAGAAGAAGAGCGCATAGAAATTTTTGATATATTAACTAAAGAAGGATTTCATTCAGGAGAGACTATTTATGTAACTAAAAGTGGAAAAGAATTTATTGGTAAATTTCATGCCAGCGTATTCTATATAAATGATAAGAAATTTGTTTTGTCTAGTATAGAAGATGTAACAGATTTAAGAAAAAATCAAAATCAATTATTAATTGACAAACAAAAACAGAAGTTGCAAATTGAACAGTCTCCGCTAGGTTATCTAGAGTGGAATACTAATTTTGAAGTAGCTGAATGGAATCCATCAGCAGAAAAAATATTTGGATACACAAAG
>JBEIDK010000077.1:0-15100 GCA_040383485.1 Flavobacteriales bacterium | reverse complement strand
GTAATGTATTGCATTGGATACATACTTGGCTCACCACCTGTTACTACCACTGCCTTTGCGGGATGTAACATTACATTCTCAATAATGCTATCTACATTTGTAAGCGGGTGCAAGCTAGCATCCCAACTTTCTTTTACATCGCACCAATGGCAGCCAACATCACAACCTCCTACCCTAATAAAATAAGCCGCCTTACCAGTATTATATCCTTCTCCTTGTATGGTATAAAACTCTTCCATTAATGGCAATAATTTTCCGTTTTGAAACTTATTGTCATAAATAACTTCCTCTTTTTGCATGCCGCAAAGAAAGTTAAATGATTGTATTTCATCGAAAAATAAAGATTTGAATTAAAAAAAAATATGTCCAAAAATCAATGCCGCTCTTCAATATCAATGTTGTCGCTAAGCTATTTAAACTCACTTCAAAATGTAAAGATAAAAATTATAAAAAAAAACCTTGTGCATATAAGTCAAAGTATTATCTTCGCATCCCGTTTTAAAAAAAGCACGCTAAAAATACAAGTATTTAATAATTAGGAAATTAAAATATGACTAAGGCTGACATCATCAACGAAATAGCAGAAAAAACCAACTATGACAAACAAGAAATTTCGAATGTTGTTGAGACATTCATGAAAAGCTTACGCAACAATATGGCCAAAGGCGAAAATGTTTATTTACGCGGCTTTGGTAGCTTCATTGTTAAAAAGCGTGCTGAAAAAACAGGTAGAATCATATCTAAAAACACAACAGTAATTATACCAGCTCATAACATACCATCGTTTAAACCCGCGAAAGTATTTATTGAAAAGGTTAAGAAAAGCTTACCAGTAAAATAAGTATACGCTAATGTCAAAGTTCAAAGCAATACATTGGATTGCAATAGGAGTAACTTTACTAGCAACCGTTCTTTTATATTTTGCGCCCAAAATAGGCAACCTTAAAAAACCTGAAATTGCTGCGTCAAAACTAAATAGTTTCAACATTGATAAGTACCTCGACTCTGTTAAAACAAAGCTTGATACTAAAACGCAAGCATTAATTCTACAACAGCAAGAATTAATAAATAGCAGTACTGTTGATAACATTAAAAGCGCTGCCTTCGATAGTTTAGCCGAAATATGGCAAATAAATAGATTGCCATTACTGTATGCTTTTACAAAAACTTTAAAAGCAAAAAGTACCGGAACTCAAGAGTTATTTGCTGAAGCAGGTGAGAGTTGCTACATGGCAAGCAGATTTGTAAGTCCAAATCAACAATCATTTTTAATGGCTAAGGCCATTGAATGTTTTAATGATGCGTTAGCAAAGGACACAACAAATTTAAATTACAAAACTAGTTTAGGAATTTGTTATGTTGAAGCTAGCACTGAACCTATGAAAGGCATTATGCTGTTAAGAGATGTAGTAACGAAGGATAGCACTAACCTTAAAGCACAAATGAGCTTAGGCTTATTTGCAATACAAAGCGGACAAAATGATAAGGCTATTAAGCGTTTTAATAGTATTATTGCAATGAATAATAACAATGCCGAAGCATATTTGTATTTGGCACAAGCATACACTAACGTTGGCAATAAAAAATTAGCCATCGAAAGTTTATTAAATTTTAAGAAAAACAACACCGACAAAACGGTAGAAGAAGAAATAGATAAATATATTAACGATTTAAGAACAAATTAAAAATTTTAATCATGCCAAGCGGAAAAAAAAGAAAGCGTCATAAAATAGCAACGCACAAAAGAAAGAAGAGACTAAGAAAGAACCGTCATAAGAAAAAGAAATAATTTCTTTCATTATAATTGGTGTTTAGTATCATAAAATATATTCAATCATTTACTGATGCATATATTTTATGATTATTTTTAAATGAATTATTTATCTTTTACCTACCTTTAATCTCAAAAGATATTTATTTGATAATATTTCAGTTATAGAAATTAAGCTAAAGACATTTCTTTCAATCAAAACTATTTAATCCCCACAGATTTTTCTGCATGGGGTTTTAATGTTTTCTAATACTTTTAAAATACGTGAATAACGAACTTATTATAGATGTAGCCGATTCTGAGGTTACCATTGCGCTTGTTAAAGATAAGCGACTAGTTGAATACCACCGCGAAAAAAAAGCACAAAACTTTACTGTTGGTGACTTTTATTGGGCAAACATCAAAAGAATAATGCCCGGACTTAATGCAGCTTTTGTTGATGTTGGTCATGAAAAAGATGCCTTTTTACATTATCTTGATTTAGGCCCTCAATATAAATCGCTTAATGAATTTAGCAAACAAGTAATTTCAAATAAGATACGACCAACTGGTTTACCTCATTTTCAAGTTCAACCCGACATTGATAAGGCAGGAAAAATTTCAGATATAATTAAAAGCAATGAAAAAATATTGGTTCAAATTGCCAAGGAACCAATATCTACTAAAGGAGCAAGAATAACTTCTGAAATATCTATTCCTGGACGTTTTTTGGTGCTGGTGCCGTTCGGACAAAAGGTAAACGTATCTAATAAGATAAAAAGTACCGAAGAGCGTAAAAGGCTCAAGGAAATGATGCAAGCCATTAAACCTAAAAACTTTGGTTTAATTGTTAGAACAGTTGCAGAAACTAAAAACCTTGATGAACTCGAATCCGATTTAAATGATATTATTGGCAAATGGAATGACTGTTTCGAAATAATAAAAACAGCTAAAGCACCAGCAAAAGTATATGGCGAATTAGATAGAACTTCAGCAATAATAAGAGATTTAGTAAACAATTCTTTTCATAATATTCATGTAAATGACGAGTCACTTTTCAAGGAATTAAAAGCATATTTAACTGAAAAATTTCCAGAGAAGGCAAGTATTTTAAAATTATACAAAAACAATGAACCCATCTTTGAGCATTATGGCATCGAGAAGCAAATAATGGGGAGTTTTGGTAAAGTGGTTGGTATAAAAGGTGGCGGATATTTGGTAATTGAGCATACTGAAGCTATGCATGTAATTGATGTAAACAGCGGACATAGAACGAAGAACGCCAACTCACAAAACACAAACGCCATAGATATAAATATTGAAGCCGCTAAAGAAGTAGCGCGACAATTACGTCTGCGGGATATGGGTGGTATAATTGTAGTTGATTTCGTAGATATGAAAGGTGCTGATGGTAAAAAACTACTATTCGACACACTCACCCAAGAAATGAGTGATGACCGTGCAAGGCATACAATTCTTCCTCCAAGCAGATTTGGATTAATACAAATAACACGTGCAAGGGTAAGACCAGAAGTAAATTTAATAACCGCCGAAAAATGCCCAACTTGCCAAGGTAGTGGCGAAATTCAAGCTAGTATTTTATTAGAGGATGAAATAGAAAATAATTTGCGCTACCTTGTTGAAGAGCAAAACGAAAAACAAATTTCTATTTCCTTACATCCATTTTTAGCTGCCTATTTCACTAAAGGTATTATGAGCAAAAGAATAAAATGGCTACTCAAATACAAGCAGTGGATTAGGATAACTCCAGTTGTTTCATACACCTTTATGGAATATCATTTTTTTAATGGTAATGATGAGATAAAGGTGTAAATTTTTAAATCAAGTTTTCACATCAGATTAGTATTGTAAAATATTTTACTTTTTTGTCGAAAGGTTGGTGTTTTCGCCAACCTTTACTTTTTTTGTTCATGAGTACTCTAACTTTCTGTTGCTGCATTGCTTTTGCAAAGTGGCAACTATGTGGTCAAATCATACGCAATAATTTTTTTGCCAAAGGCACTTAAAATAAGCGCAAAATGCAAGGCGCCAAGTAACAGCAGGAGTTACCTCAATCATTCAACAAGACAATTCAAACTTAATATTCTGAGATTGCTGTAAGTGCACTTCGCGCACTTACATTAACTTCCACATCCTATAAAATGGCCTGTCATACCAAATGTAATGAGGTATCTAAAATTTCAACATTCTTCATAAAGTAGAATGAATTAAGGAATTGATAATTTATGACTAGCTGAATCTTTCTGAAATCTTTTATAAACCACAAAACATCATTCTAGCTAACCTATCACATAAATTTAAACAAGAAATAGGATTAACTCCAAGTTTTTTCAAAACGCAATCTATAAGAAAGTGAAATTATTTAGAAGACTTGTAAATTTTCGGAAGGCTTTTCCTACTAATTATACAAAAATTATTTTTAATTGTGTAAGTTTCTATGCAAAAATTGGTCTCACCTTTGTTCTGCAATTTCTGGCTTTTAATGGGCAAAATAGTTTGGGCACATCTGATAATTTTAAGCATTGTCAAAAGAAAAAGAAGGCAAAATAAAATTTATTAAAAGGCTCTTGCTATAACATTGAAAGGAAAAAAGTAGCGAAAAATCAAAAAAAAATCAAGTAAAAATAATAATAGAAAAGATCCTATATTAAAATGATAAAAGTAAATAAACTCGGCATTTTACTCAGTAAAACATCCAATGCTTTTGAATGCGAAGGTGTATTAAATCCTGCTGTTATTAAAGTAGGCAGTACCATTCATTTGTTTTACAGGGCGGTAACAAAAGATAATTATTCGACTATTGGATATTGTAAACTATCTGCACCAATGGAAGTAACTAAACGTAATGAAGCACCTATACTTATTCCACAAGCCGAATATGAATTTCAAGGGTTGGAAGATCCTCGTATAGTTGAAATTGAAGGCACTTATTATCTCTCATATACCGCTTTTGATGGTATAAATGCATTGGGTGCATTAGCCACATCAACTGATTTGATACATTGGCAAAAACATGGAATAATTGTACCACAAATAACTTACGAAGAATTTAAACATTTTACAGAAACTGACGGCACCGTACACGAAAAATACATACGCTATAACGACTACCAAAAAAGTCATGAAAAGCAAGACCGAAAATTATTTTTATGGGATAAAAATTTAATATTCTTTCCCAAAAAAATTGATGATAAAATTTGGTTTTTTCATCGCATTAAGCCTGATATTCAAGTTGTAGTATCTATTGAGAAATTAGCCGATTTAACTATAGAATTTTGGCAAAACTACTTTTCCCATTTTGATGAATATGTTGTATTGACCCCAAAATATCAGCATGAAGTAAGTTATATTGGTAGCGGTTGTCCGCCTATAGAAACAGCAGCAGGTTGGTTGCTTATTTATCATGGAGTACATGATACAGTTAAGGGCTATGTATATTCTGCCTGCGCAGCTTTACTTGATTTAAAAAACCCACGTAAAGAAATTGCCAGATTGCCTTATCCTTTATTTTATCCTGAAAAAGAATGGGAATTAAAAGGCGAAGTAAACAATGTTTGCTTTCCTACAGGTGCTATTGTAGAAGCAGATATACTTTATATATATTATGGTGCTGCCGATGAACGCATTGCCGTGGCATCTTTAAGCTTAAATGAGTTATTAGCGGAATTAGCATTAAATAAAATTTAAATACTAGAAATCATGACAACAGATATTGTTTTACAACAATCCGAATTGAATTTTGGAAGAATGCCCACAGAAAATTTGATTGTTAATACAAATGGAGTAATTGAACGAGAAATTCAGCTTCCTGAAATTTTATTTATCACCTCCTTTCCACCACGAGAATGTGGAATAGCAACCTATTCGCAAGATTTAATAACTGCCTTAAAAAATCAATTTGAAAATAGTTTTACTTGTTCGATTTGTGCGTTGGAGTCCGAATCAGAGCAACATAACTATAAGCAACAACCAAAATATATTTTAAATACAGACAATCGCAATTCCTTTGTAAAAACAGCCTTTTTGATAAACAAAGATGAACATATTAAATTGGTTGTTATGCAACATGAGTTCGGATTTTTCGCAAAAAAAGAAAAGGAATTTAAGCAACTTTTTGAGTCAATTAGTAAGCCCATTGCATTCGTATTTCATACGGTTTTACCAAATCCAAATAAGGAATTGAAAAACAAAGTTGAAGATATGGCGGCTATTGCCTCAGCCATTATTGTAATGACAAATGACGCTGCAATTATTTTGAAAAATGAATACAAAGTAGCATCATATAAGGTTTCAGTTATACAGCATGGTACACACTTAGTTCCTCCATTAAATAGAGAAAAATTAAAAAAATGTTATGAGCTATCAGACAAAATGGTGCTTAGTACTTTTGGTTTGTTGGGTAGAAGTAAAAGCATAGAAACTACCTTAGCTGCATTACCTGCTGTAATTGCTAAATACCCAAATGTATTGTTTTTAGTATTGGGAAAAACACATCCTAGCGTTGTAAAAAATGAAGGCGAGCAATACCGAACAATGTTAGAAGGTAAAGTGAAAGAATTAAAATTGGAAAATCATGTCCGCTTTGTAAATGAATATTTACAGTTACCCATACTACTAGAATATCTTCAACTAACCGACATATATTTATTTACATCCAATGACCCGAATCAGGCTGTTAGCGGTACATTCTCATATGCGGTAAGTTGCGGCTGCCCAGTAATCTCTACACCCATTCCTCACTCAAAAGAAGTTTTAAAGGATAATAACGGTTTGATTATTGATTTCGATAACCCCGCTCAATTGTCAAATGCCATTTTAACTTTGTTGGAAAATGGAAAATTAAGAGCTGAAATTTCTTCAAATAGTTTTCATAAAATGGCTTCAACAGCATGGCAAAATTCGGCAATCGCACATGCATTACTTTTTGAACAGCTTACACCAAATAGTTTCCAATTAAACTATAAGATACCTGACCTGAATCTCAGCCACATCAAAAAAATGACTACTGATTTTGGCATGATACAGTTTGCCAAAATCTCAACCCCTGATATCCATTCTGGCTATACATTAGATGATAATGCAAGGGCTTTAATTGCCATTTGTCAGCACTACGAATTGTACAGAACTGAAAAGGATTTAGGATTAATTAATACCTATTTACAATTTATAAAACATTGCCTAAAACCCAATGGAAAATTTTTAAATTATGTGAATGAACAAAAAGAATTCACCAATCAAAATAATAACGAAAACTTAGAAGATAGCAATGGAAGAGCCATTTGGGCATTGGGATATACAATTTCTTTAAAAGAAATATTACCAAGTAATTTAACTAATGAAGCAGAGAATTTGTTAGAGAAAGCAATACCACATTTAGAAAGGATTCATTCAACCAGAGCAATGGCATTTATTATAAAAGGGTTGCATTTGCAAAACAAAATGGACAATAGGTACTTGTTAGAAATTTTTGCAAACCGCTTGGTACAAATGTATAAACATGAAAAAAACACAGAGTGGTTTTGGTTTGAAGACTATTTGACTTATGGCAATAGCCTTCTGCCAGAAGCCATGCTTTATGCCTACTTAAGCACCGATAATAATTTGTATAAAAAAATTGCAAAAGAAAGTTTAGACTTTTTATTGTCAAAAACATTTATTGATGGGAAAATTAAAGTGATATCAAACAAAGGTTGGCATATCAAGGGCAACTCAAGTGAAATCGCAATTGGTGGCGAGCAGCCTATAGATGTGGCTTATTCAATTATTGCATTAGAAAAATTCTACGCGGTATTCAATAAAGAGGAATTCAAACAAAAAGCAATTAATGCTTTCAATTGGTTTTTAGGCGAAAATCATTTACATCAAATTGTTTACAACCCATGTACTGGTGGCTGTTATGATGGTGTGGAAGAGTTTAATGTTAATCTCAATCAAGGAGCAGAATCAACATTAAGTTATTTGATGGCAAGGTTGGCAGTAGAAAGAATACTATTTCATCATGAAGATTCTACTTCTACATTTAATAATAAACTTTTATTAAATTCAGTTACAGAATCCAGCATTTATTAAAATATTAATATTTAGATATTATGAATTTGAAAAGTCATTCAGAAAAACCCTTGCAATAAGCACATATAAAAAAATTCCACCATTTACCAATGTTAGAATTATAGAAAATATTGAATTTTCAACCAATAAAGCAATTACAAATAATCCAAGATTATGCGATAGAGGTTCGTAGTGAAACGCTAAAGCCTAATAAAATATAAACTTTTACGAATAAATTATATTGAATATATGATACATGAGAAAAAGTTGTTTACTTCATATTTTGAAGGGGTTTTGCGTTGTAATAGAATTTACAATGCATATTCTGGGTTAATGCAGAAACTAGAGAATTAAATCTTACTAAATTTTCGCGAACTGGCACTTCATAGAAAGATTTAAACTAATTTTGTTTGTAAACTATGTCCTCAAATCATTTCAACATATCAGGTTTAACTAACAAACAAGTATTACTTGCAAGAGAAAAATTTGGGTTAAACAGATTAAACTACAAAAAGGAAAATACCTTTTTAGACACATTAAAACGTATAGCTCAAGACCCAATGGTAGTTTTATTATTGGTGGCTTCCTTTATTTATTTTATTAGTGGAAAAACGGGTGATGGAATTTTTCTTGCTGTAGCCATCATATTTCAAACTTCTATTTCACTCTATCAATATTCCAGAAGCAAGAATGCATTAGAAAAGTTAAAAGACTTATCTCAGCCAAATTGCAAAGTAATTCGTAATGGCAAAATTGAAGAAATAAAAAGTGAAGATTTAGTGGTGGGTGATAGCTTAATGGTAGAAGAAGGAACTGCTATTACAGCAGATGGGAGTATTGTGCATTCTAATGATTTTTCGGTAAACGAATCTATACTTACAGGAGAATCCTTAGCAGTCTTTAAAGATATATCGGCTGCTGATAAATTTATTTTTAATGGTACAACGGTTGCCAGTGGCCTAGCTATAGCTACTATAACGGCTATTGGCAACGAAACCAAACTAGGTAAAATTGGAACAAGTTTAGAAAGTATTAACGAGGAAAAAACACCATTAGAATTACAGATTGCAAATTTTGTAAAGAAGATGGCAATTACGGGAGCCATAGTCTTTGCTATAGTATGGGCAATTAATTTTTGGCATTCACAAAATTTGTTGAATAGTTTATTACAGTCGCTTACACTAGCCATGAGCATTTTACCAGAAGAAATTCCTGTTGCTTTTACCACATTTATGGCATTGGGTGCATGGCGTTTAATGAAAATGGGTATTGTGGTAAAACAAATGAAAACTGTTGAAACACTGGGCAGTGCAACTGTTATTTGTACAGACAAAACAGGCACCATTACAGAAAACAAAATGAGTTTGGCAAAAGTATTTGTGCTAAAAACAAACAAATTATTTGACCCAAAAGAAGTGTTAAATGAGGATGAAAAAGAACTTTTAAAGTTAGCCATGTTTGCAAGTGAACCTATTCCTTTCGACCCAATGGAAGTTGCGTTACATGATAATTATATATTCCACCATCAAATAGACGAAAGGCCAAATTACAAACTTATACATGAATATCCACTAAGTGGCAAACCGCCAATGATGACTCATATATTTGAAGATAATAAAGGTTGTAAAATAATAGCTGCAAAAGGAGCACCTGAAGCTTTGATAAATGTATCAACCCTAACTGAAACTGAAAAGCAACAAATACAAGCGGTTATCCAAATTTTGGCTAATGATGGTTACAGAGTATTAGGTTTAGGCGTTTCCAATTTCAGTGGAGATAACTATCCAGCCACACAACAAGAATTGAAATTTCAATTTAATGGTATTATTGCCTTTTATGACCCACCAAAAAAGAACATTAAAAAAGTTTTAGAAAATTTTTATAACGCAGGCATTACCGTTAAAATTATTACAGGCGATAATGAAGCTACTACAAAAGCTATTGCGAAACAAATTGGATTTAAAAACAACGAAAAAAGTATAACCGGAGAGGAGCTAATGAAATTGAAAGAAGACGAGTTAAAAAATTGTGTGATGAACATTTCAATTTTTACACGAATGTTTCCGGAAGCCAAACTAAAAATTATCAATGCTTTAAAAGCCAATAATCAAATAGTAGCTATGACAGGCGATGGTGTAAATGATGGTCCAGCACTCAAAGCAGCGCACATAGGCATTGCCATGGGCAAAAAAGGAACTGAAATAGCCAAGCAAGCAGCATCATTAATTTTATTAGAAGATGACTTATCCAAAATGGTTGATGCAGTTGCAATGGGAAGAAAGATTTATACCAATCTAAAAAAAGCAATCCAATATATCATTTCTATTCACATTCCTATTATACTAACTGTGTTTATTCCTTTGGCCTTGGGTTGGATTTACCCCAATATTTTTTCCCCTATCCATATCATTTTTTTAGAAATCATTATGGGGCCAACATGTTCTATCATATATGAAAACGAACCAATGGAAAAGAATACAATGTTGCAAAAACCAAAAGCTTTAACCACAACTTTTTTTAATTGGAAAGAATTATCTCTAAGCATATTGCAAGGATTGGTAATTACAGCAGGAACTTTAATTGTTTACCAATATTCGGTTAAAAACAATTACAATGAAGAGCTAACGAGGACGATGGTATTTACTGTTTTGATTGTTGCTAACATTTTTTTAACTTTAATAAACAGGTCTTTTTATTATTCCATATTTACAACCTTAAGATATAAAAACAATATGGTTTTGCTGATTATTTTTATAACCATAACCATAGTTGGTCTAATCCTTTATGTTAAACCTTTGAACAACTTTTTTGAGTTCGAAACTTTGAGTTTGCAACAACTTTTTACATGTGTGGCAATTGGTTTCATTTCAGTAATTTGGTTTGAGGTGGTAAAAATATTTCAAAATTCAAGAAAACTTGAACAATAAAATTTGCAAATATTCTAATTAAAAATAGGCACAAATTATACTAATCTTTCCCCCGATTGTGTAAAGATTTTAAAGCAATTATAAGAAGAACTTCGCAAGGCAAAATTGCTCAATTAGCTTTCTATTGCAATATTAGATATAACAGAAGAACAACTAAAAGTTGACTTTATAAAAAAGCCTTGCACGAAACGTCGTTTGCGTTTCTTGCTCCCCAGACAGTTTTGTGCAAACCGAAAGTTTAGCCCTACCTTCACACTTTTTACTGATAAAACCAAAAACCGTGAATAAGCAAAGAGTTATGGGTTAAACAATAAGAATATTAAGTTGTTAAAATAATATTAAAAATATCAGTTCACACACAATTTTAATTCGTAAAGCCAAACGAGTAAATAAAAAAATGGACCATTCAAAAATAGTCGGTGACAACTGTGTTACGTTCACTTTTCTTAAAGGCTCGATAGTTATTATTTACGCTTCGGGATTTTTCCTTTCCGAACCAAATAACGCTTTGGATGTATTTACTTTATGAAGAACATCAGATAACTAACCAATTGGTCTAAAAATGCAAGCAATAATAATAACATTAAACATAGTTAATTACTTTAATTAAGATAGTTAAATAATGAGCACTAATTTAAATGAACAATTCGATTTCCTATTTATTGGTTTGGGGGCTGCTAATTGCCTCTTACTATTAAAAATGCATGAAAACGATTTGTTGCAAAATAAAAAATTTGCCATTATTGAGCCCAATGACAAAGTAGTTAATGATAGGACATTTTGCTTTTGGGCTAACGAAAAGGAACTTTTAAAGTTAAATCTAGGAGATTTGGTTAGCGCAAAATGGCAGCAAATAAAAGTAGCTGACTGTAATTGCCAAACTATAAATCCTCTCTTCTATTATCATATCAAAGGCATTGATTTATACAATAAAGTAAAAGGAATACTCAAGGGTAAAGAAGTTAAGTATTATAAAGAAATTTTTGCAGGCCAACCTCATTTAAAGTCCACATCATTTGAAATCAGTTTAACAGATACCAAAATAGTTGCCAATAAAGTTTTTGATAGTAGGCCTCCGTCATATGCAAAAGCGGAAAAGAATCAAAGCCACTTATTACAATCTTTTTATGGTTGGGAAGTGAAAGCGCACGATTACACCTTTAATTCATCGGCTATGGTTATGATGGATTTCAATATCCCTCAAAGCAACTATTGTCAGTTTATGTATGTATTGCCATTTACTGAAAATACCGCATTATTTGAAGTAACTCGCTTTGGAAAAGAAAAAATCACAAAAGATGAGGCCGAAAAAATATTAATTGAATACTTAGCTCAATTTGGCTTTTCATATCAAATTATGGAAGAAGAAAGAGGCATAATACCAATGTCATCACTGAACATTTCTAATATAGACTATGGAGAGAATTGGATTTATACCGGTGCCAATGCAAATATGATAAAACCTACAACTGGTTACGCTTTTCATAATATGGTATTAGATGCAAATAGGCATACAGAAGTTATGTTAAATCAGAGCGCATTCATAAGGAAAAAGCAACCAAAACGCTTTAAATTTTATGATAATTTATTATTGAAAATCTTAGAGGAAACACCGCATCATGGAAAAAAGATTTTTCAAAATTTATTTAGTCATATACCAATCAATAATGTATTAACATTTTTGAGTGAAAAAACTTCTATTCGCAATGAGCTTTTCATTTTTTCCAAACTTCCTATTCTAATTTTTTTACGAGTAGCACTCAAAGATATTTTATATCGGTTCACTAAACTTACTCCAACTTACTTTGCATTTATCATCACAATTGTTTCTTTACTTTCATATGTTCTAAATTTAAAAGAAATTTTGTGGTTGCTTCTAGGTATAGGTTTCCTTAGCGTTGGTCTTTCTCACGGAGCCATAGACTATTTGACTGACAAAACAATAAATAATCGAAAGCAATTATTAAAATTTATTGTAAGCTATTTGTTGAAAGGTGCTTCACTAGGTTTACTATGGTTTTTTTTTCCTGATTTAGCACTACTAGTTTTTATTGCTTTCTCGGCTTGGCATTTTGGACAGGCTGACTTTAGAGAATGGAAACACAAACAAGGATTCAATTCTTTTGTATGGGGCTTAATAGTTTTAATTAATATCTTATCTTTTCACCATGATGAAACTATCGTTGTGCTTCAGCATATTAATGGCTTACAAATACATCACCTATTATCAGGGTTATCAGTCAATCAATTGTTTGTTGGTAAGATAGCAATAAGTATTTTTTCAATTCTATTCACAGCCTATCACAGATCCAAGTTGATGCTATTGACCGTTTTTTATTTGCTTCTTTCAACCATGTTGCCGTTACTTATTTCGTTTGGGATTTATTTTGTAACACAACATAGTTTGCACGGTTGGAGACACCTCAAAAAAGATTTAAAAACAAATTCATACAACCTTTGGTTAAAAGCTCTTCCTTTTAGTATGGGTGGTGCGCTAATTATTTTGATTTTTATGTTGGCCAATAACAAAGATTATATAGGTGTGTTTTTTATTATACTATCCTGTATTAGTATGCCGCATATATTTTCTATGCATAGTTTTTACGAAAGATTTAATGAAAAATTGAGATGACATTTAAAATTGGATTTAGCTTTGTAGGCTTTTATGATAGACAAATTGCCAATAAATATCAACTGAAAAAAGGCTGTTGCGCAATGCGGATTTTGCTGTTTGAACAACTTTCTAATTCTCACCACCTCAGCACCCGCTGGAAAATTTTGCAGCTTCGAACCCTCAATACACAAACACACCAATGGCAGCTTTCATCCTAACATTGCAACTTGTTATAAACAGTAAATTATTTTGAGAAAAGAAATCAATATGGCATCATCAAAACTCTTGGAAAAAATATATCAAAAACTACTTTCAGAAAAAACTAAAGATAAGAGTGAGAAGGTTATCTTATGGATTGCTTTAGCGAGTTTTATAATTCACTTAGTAATTATTGGATTGATACACTTTAATATTGTGTCATTTAATGAACCATCAAACTTATTAAGAAACCCAATAGCTGCTATCTACACGCCTTTTTCTTTTATATTGGTTTATGAAGTGTATCTTCTAATTTATTTTCTTCCAAAATCAACTTCCACCTATATTTCTAAGCAATATGAAATTATTGCTCTTATTATTATTAGGCGATTGTTCAAGGACCTTTCAGATTTGTCACTTTCGTCTAATTGGTTTAATATAAAAAATGATTTGCAGTTTACTTATGATTTAATCGCATCAGTTATATTATTCTATTTAATCTATCTATTCCACATCCAACGAACCAAAGTATTTGGAGGTATTAAAAAAAGTAAAAACCATTCATCAAGTATCATAAAATTTATAAACGCAAAAAAATGGATTGCTACTGCCTTAGTCCCTGTATTATTAATTATTGCCTTGTATTCATTCTTAAATTGGATTATTGGTATTTTTCAAACAATTGACGCAAACCATATTTCTTTTAAGAATATAAATAATATTTTCTTCGAAGAGTTTTTCAATATTTTAATTATTGCAGATGTTATATTATTATTATTTTCATTTTTTCACACAGACGAGTTCCATAAAGTCATTCGAAACTCAGGGTTTATTATTTCAACTATATTAATTCGAATATCTTTTTCTGTTAGTGGCATCATTAATACTGTATTAATAGTTTCTGCAGTTTTTTTTGGGCTCTTAATGATTTATATACATAATAAATTCGAAAATAAGTTGGCAGAAGAAATTGAAGAAGCAAATGAAAATAAAGTATAAAAGTTATAATAAAGTAAAAGTTGTAATAAAATAAGTGCAACTATTTAAAAATACAAGCTACGGCAGGCAAGCACACCAACCACCGACAACAAAATTGTGAATGTTCTTCCTCTATGTCATTCCCGCGAAGGCGGGAATCTCAATTGATTAAGTCCAAGGTTGGCGTCCCCGCCAACCTTTACTTTTTTTGATTGGCCAGGACACCAATCACAGACAATAAAATTATGAATTTTCTTCCTCTTTGTCATTCCCGCAAAGGCGGGAATCTCAATTAATTAAGTCCAAGGTTGGCGTCCTTGCCAACCTTTGCTTTTTTGGTTGTTAAGGACACCAACTACAGACAATAAAATTGTGAATGTTCTTCCTCTATGTCATTCCCGCGAAGGCGGGAATCTCAATTAATTAAGTCCAAGGTTGGCGTCCTCGCCAACCTTTACTTTTTTTGGTTGGCAAGAAGTCCAACCTAAGACAGAATAAAAAGCGTATAGAATTAATTGATATTTCGTCCAAGGTTGGCGTCCTCGCCAACCTTTACTTTTTTTG
>JBEIDK010000076.1:0-15123 GCA_040383485.1 Flavobacteriales bacterium | reverse complement strand
CTATAGGAGATGCTTACATGTGTGCAGGTGGTGTTCCTGAAGAAAACAATACCAATGCCGTGGATGCTGTATTGGCTGCATTAGAAATAAATAACTGGGTAAATAGTTGGAATGCAAATAGAGAAATGGAAGGTCTTCCTATATGGGAAATACGTATTGGTGTGCATACTGGCGAGTTGATTGCTGGAGTAATTGGTAAAAAGAAATTTGCTTATGATGTTTGGGGCGATGCAGTAAATCTTGCATCACGCTTAGAAAATACAGGAGAAGCAGGTAAGATAAACATATCGGGGGATACTTACCAACTGGTAAAAAATAAATTCAATTGTACGTATCGCGGCCAAATAACTGCCAAAGGTAAAGGCGATGTTGATATGTATTTTGTAACAGATAAGATTTAAGCAATGAATGACACTTTCCATAAATTATCAAAATATTATTTTTGGATAGCAGGATTAATTACAATTTGTGGTTCCATCACAACCGCTGTAAGCCCTATATCAGGTTTTAAACTTGCTCTTAACCTTGCCTATTTTGAGGAGAGCCCTCAATTAATGCCTATTATAGGACATTGGGGGATTATGGTGCTTGGCATTGGCATGCTGCTTTTTCTTTCCGGAAAAAATAAAAACCTAAGAAAGAGTACCGTCATTTTCTCAACACTCGAGAAAGGATATTTAGTATGTTTTTCTATTTACTGGGTAATAACCCAAAGGCCAAATGCTAGTAGCTATATTTTACCAATATTTATGGATGGCTTAATTACCTTAGGCGGAATTTGGTATTTGTGGAGAAGTAGTAAACTTAATGCAGATTAAACTTTAAATAGATAGTAATAACTTTTAGCAATTTAAACGCAAATTCATAATTTAGTGGCAAGCGCAGACCATCACTAATAGATACAAACTCAAAAAGAAGTTTATGCAAAATGGAAAATTTAGAAATCACTTTTGACAATTTTACAATTACGACAGACAAATCAAAAATGGATATAGGTGCCATCCATGACTTCCTATCAAAATATGCAGGTTGGAGTGATAAAATTCCTTTTGACACGGTAAAAACTTCTATTGACAATTCTCTAAACTTCGGACTATTTCATAATCAAAAACAAATTGGATTTGCAAGGGTAATATCCGATTTTTCAACCATTGCATATTTAGGTGACATTTATGTTTTGGAAGATTATCGTGGACAAGGACTCTCAAAAAAACTAATGGACATTGTAATGGCACACCCAAATTTACAAGGGCTGAGACGATGGATTTTGTTGACTTCGACTGCAGATTGGCTTTATGAGAAATATGGCTTTCACAAATTATCGAAACCAGAAATTTACATGGAGCTTTACAACCCAACTGTATATAAAACAAATTAATTAATACTTTAAGAGGCTTTGAGTGCAAGCATTCAAATCAATAAAATTAGTACTTGAGTTTGATTCCTTGATTAAGAACCTGGCCGCAAAATCAATTATTATCCGAAATCTTAAACTGAACATCGAGTAGCAATTGAAATGGCTCATGGCTTATTCTAGATTCGCCTTTGAAAGGGTGGTCTAGGTCGTAACATAAAAATAATGTGAATGAAAACATGATTGCAATAAATCCGTTTAAAACTGTATGTAAAATAAGATTTTCGGAAACATAAAAGAAAGAGATTAATATAGTAAGAATGCAGCTTGCAATAAGAATTTTCCAAACCATATCAGGCACATTTGATTCATGAATGTTTAGTCGAGTCCGCCTAAGGTCACTGAGAGTTGTCCATAGCGGGTACATGGCAGTGTAAATTTCTCTTTCATCACCTTTTAGGTTATAAAGGGTATGAAATGTTTTTCGTAATTCCAAAAAACACAAAAGCGTTTTGGGGCTTTCTTTATCTTGCTCCATAGAGGACCATTCGTCTTTAATTATACTTTGTGTGTAGTTTTTAATAGCTTTTCGCAGAGGATCTTTAAAAGAGGTGGGCAAATGATAACTATAAATATACATATTACTCAGCGCATTTGCTTCGTTATTTATATCTTCATTCATCTTATCCCATGAACCCCAAACGTTTACCATTACAAAGGCAACCAGCAAAGAAAACAGCGTTCCAGTAAAACCAAATACCATTAATACCAATTCGTTGTGATGTTTTTGATATAAGGGCTTTAGCAGTAGCTTAAATAAAAGTAGGCCCCCACAAGCAAAAAGCAGAAATGCAATAATCCAAACAGAAACATAATTCCACATAATTAGTAGCCTATTAATTGTTTAAAAAAAGAAGTAATAATTTTTCGTCAAAGAAATGTTATTCGCAATTGTAAGAAAATTTTTTTAGAAGTTTATCTCAGTAATATGATGTAAAGCTTTCCGCATTAAAAAGCCTTTTTATGGTTGATGAAAATTATTTTAGATACACTTTATTGAAGACCATCTAGGTTGCGTGCGGAGACATTATCCTAAAAAGAGGACTAGATAAATTACATTTTTTGGTAACTTGCTTTAGAAGCTTTTAAACGGTAGGTTTATGGTGCGGAAGAACTAAATTCGCATTAATAAATTTTTTATTTTACATTTTGGTATTCCATTCCATTAAACATAACACAGAATTTGCTGCTTGCTTGGTGAAAACTAAATCTTAGCAGTAAGTTTTATGAACCTCCTTTGCTGCTTATGAAACAAAAATCTAAAGTTAACAATGAATAAACTCCTCTTAATAAAGTAGTTTTTTGTATTGCAAATACACTTTTAGATGGTACGGATTGCACATCCATACTAGTGGGGGGCTTTGATGTACTTTGTTTTTAATGGATTTTTTGTATTGTCAGTCCGGAAACTGACGTTTAGATTGGTTTAGTTATGAAACTACACCCAACTGGGCATTTAAAGGTGGGGCTGTAAAAGGTTGGTAATTGACAGGTTAAAGTTTACATTTGAAATGAAATCAAACGACTTATTTAATGATTAAAAATACAATTGTCAATCACAGAAACAAAATGGCAATAAGGTAAAGGAAAACCTCACCCCTAAACCTCTCTCAGAACCGTACTTGATACTCTCACATCATATGGCTCTTCTTAACATGACATCATGTGCGAAATTCATATTTCCGATGCTCAAACAAATTAGTATAATCTTTGCAGATTCCTTGTAGAAATATATGAGAATAGTACCAATTTTTTCGTCTAAACCTTTGCTATTTGTTGCTTACTCATTTGGCTAATAGTAAATTTAAGACCTTAAATACTTTTCGCATTTCTGATTTTTGGAACTTGCCATAGTAGTTTATTCCAAATTACGCCCTAGATGTTAGTAGTGAAAAGCCAAAGCACAATAAAATATGAACTTTTACGAGTAAATAATATTGAATATAAGATGCATGAGTAAAAGTTGTTCACTTCATATTTTAAAGGAGTTTTGCTTGGTAATTGAATTTCTAATGCGAATTCTGGGTTTTTAGTTACACAGACTAAACAAAGCGCTTCTTTCAAATTTTAAGATTTTATAGGCTTAAGTCCTATTCTATTGACACAGAAATATAGCTGCCACTTTGATTTAACATTTCTACAGTCTTAAGTTTAAACTCTAAACGTTACTTAATTTTTCTTTTTCCATAGCTTAAATTTGGCAGATGGGCTTAACTTTTTTTCACTCAAAGGTAGGAACTCTAATAAAATTATTATTTTGCCGGAGGAATAATTTAAGTAACTAAAATCGCACCTTCACTATGCCAAGTATTAATTCCCCGATAGACATGAAAGACAACCATTATCTCAAGAATGAGCTCTATGAGTTAGTAAAAACAGACCACGCTATCTTTGATTTTATTCAGGAAACATCCTTAGATGGGATTTGGTATTGGGATTTGGATAAGCCTGAAGAGGAATGGATGAGTCAGAAATTTTGGTCAGTTCTAGGTTATGATTACAAGGTTATGCCTCACAAACCTTCTGCATGGCAGGATATCATAAATGCTGAAGATTTGAAACTCGCTACTGAACTCTTCATTAAACATTGTGAAAACCCTGAAATACCATACGACCAAACCATAAGGTATACTCATAAAAATGGATCAATAATTTGGATAAGATGTCGAGGTTTAGCTATCAGAAACAATGAAGGCAAGCCAATTAGAATGTTAGGCTCTCACCAGAACATTACAGAATATGTAAATAAGAAGCAAAAATTAGATAAAAATATCGCTCTATTAAGTTATACACAAAAAATTGCTGGCATAGGTAGTTGGGAGCTTGATATAAAAACCAATGAGGTATTTTGGACAGAAGAGCTATACAACATGTATGGTTTCGATTCTACACTTCCACCACCGCCTTACACTGAACACATGAAGCTTTTTACTCCAGAAAGTTGGGAGCAATTATCTTCTGCATTAAATCTAACCAAAGAAGAGGGGATTCCTTATGAAATGGAACTAAATACAATCCGCAAAGATGGAAGCAATGGTTATATGTGGGTTCGTGGAGAAGCTGAATTTGATTTAAAAGGAAATATATCCCACATTAAAGGGGTAGCACAAGATATTACAGAAAGAAAACTTGCTGCCGAGAAAATAAGGATCAATGAAGAAAGATGGCAATTTGCTATTGAAGGTAGTGGTGATGGAATTTGGGAATGGAGACCACAAGAGAAAAAGACTTTTTATTCAAACCGCTGGTTAGAAATGTTAGGCTATAAACCAGAAGAGTTTACAGACAATGATTATGAATGGAGTTCTAGATTACACCCAGATGATATTGAATTTACATTTGCTGAAATTTCTCAAAATTTATCAGGTCAAACCGATTCTTTCAACTTTGAATATAGAATTAAAAATAAAGAAGGGAACTATTTATGGATGTTAAATAGAGGCAAAGTAGTGGAGAGAAATGCAAATGGCGAAGCAATAAGGGTTGTTGGGTCTCACTCCGACATTAGTAAATTAAAACAAACAGAACAAATAATAAAAGTAAATGAAACACGACTGAGTCTTGCTGTTAAAGGTGGTGGAATTGGGATTTGGGATTGGGATATCTTATGTGATAAACTTACCTGGGATGACCAAATGTTCGTTTTGTATGGAGTTAATAAAAGCGATTTTACCAACGCATACGAGGCTTGGGTTAATGGCGTATTCGAAGCCGATAAACAAAAATGTAATGAAGAGATACAAATGGCAATTAAAGGCCAAAAGGACTTTAATACCGAGTTCAGGGTTCAATATACAGATGGTACGATTAGAAATATAAAAGCACTTGCAACTGTCTTAAGAGATAATGAGGGCAATGCCATTCGGATGATAGGAACAAATTGGGACATTACAGCTGAAAAAGAAGCGGCAGCGCAAGTTGCGGCTAGAGAGGAAGCAGAAAAAGCTAATAAAGCGAAATCTGAATTCCTCGCCAATATGAGCCACGAAATTCGTACACCCCTTAACAGTGTTATTGGATTCACCGAATTACTAAAAAAAACACAGCTTACTGTTGTTCAACAGCAATATTTAAACAGTGCCAATGTTTCTGGACACACGCTCCTCGGTATCATCAATGATATTCTTGATTTTTCCAAAATTGAAGCAGGGATGTTAGATCTGGATTTTATAAAAACAGACATGGTGCAATTATTCGAGGACAGTATCGACATTGTTAGATTCGCAGCAGCAGAAAAAGATATAGAATTATTGCTCAATATCGACCATTCCATGCCTAGATTTGCTCAAGTTGATCCCATTCGCTTGAAACAAATTCTGGCCAATCTTTTAGGCAATGCAGTTAAGTTCACACTAAAAGGAGAAGTTGAATTAAAAATACGCTACCACGCGGATGATGGTGATAAGGGCAAGCTTTCAATATCGGTGAGAGACACCGGAATTGGTATTAATAAAGAGCAACAATCGAAGCTTTTTAAATCATTTTCACAGGCCGATAGTTCAACTACGCGTAAGTTTGGTGGTACTGGTTTAGGACTAGTTATTTCTCAATTGATTGCAGAAAAAATGGGCAGCACCATCAAGATCAAAAGCACGGCTGGTGTTGAAACTATTTTTTATTTTGATGTTACAACTCGTTTTGAAGCTGGAGATAAGCCAGATATAACTAAGATTAAAGGCGTGAAGCGCTGTTTGATTATTGACGATAATGCCAATAATCGTACAATTATGAAACAAATGCTAAACCAATGGCAGATTCATTCTGAATGTTGTGATAGTGGTTTCGAGGCGCTCAAAATAATTGAACAAACCCAACCCTTTGACCTTATCATTTGCGACTACAAGATGCCAAATAACAATGGCATAGAAACCATAAGAATGCTTAAAACTAAATTGAAATTAAGTTTTGAAAAACAGCCTGTAATCCTTCTTCACTCATCTTTAGACAATATTGATCTTGAAAAAGAATGCCTGGAATTGGGTATTCATTTTCGCTTAAGCAAACCAGTAAAAAGTAATGATCTATTCATTTACCTCAACAATCTATACAAGGAAAACTATACCAGCCCCGATGTGGAAATTATCGAATCTATCAAAGTCAACAATATTAACGAAAAATTAAAAATATTAATCGCAGAAGACGTTTTTTTAAATATGGTTTTAATCAAGGCTATGCTTTCTGAACTTGGTTTCAATAATGAAATCATTGAAGCAAAAAACGGTATTGAGGCTGTTGAAAAATATCAAAAAATGAGTCCTGATTTGATTCTAATGGATGTACACATGCCTCTATTAGATGGAATAAGTGCAACAAAAAAAATTAGAGAACTTGAGTTATTATCTGGCAATAATGTTCCAATAATTGCTCTAACAGCTGGTGCTATTAAAGAAGAAAAGGAGAACTGTTTTGCGAATGGAATGAATGATTTCTTGACCAAACCGCTTGAACCAGAGAAAATCAAATCAATGCTGAATAAGTATTTAATAAAAGGAGAGCATTCGAATGAAGCTCCTAAAAATAATAATGCAGAAATTGAATCTCATATAGGATATGATGAATTGGTAAATTTGTTTAACAATAACTCAATTTTAAAAGAGTTAATGGCCATGGCACTTAAAGAAATACCGGCTCGAATAAATGAAATAGGTTATGCTTACAAGGAAAAGGACCAAACAAAGGTGAAAATAGCAGCACATAAATTAAAGGGTTCATCAAGTTCTATGCGACTCAGTCTTTTGGCCAAAATTGCAGAGAAAATAGAAAGCGAATCAAATGATAATTGGAGCGATAACTTAATATTAAACTTATCAGAACTCAAGGCTGAATGGGAAATAGTCAAGAATATTATACACCAGAAAATCGATTTGAACGAATCCTATAAGTTCAATGATTAATATCCCACACTAATCAGAAAATTTTGAATATTTAAATGATGAATGGATAGGTTGGTTTTTATTACATGGAAACTATTTAGAATAAAATTAAGGCTGAAAAAATGTTGTTTTTTGTTTGACTTTTATAATTTTTGAAGGTGCTCAGCAAAGTCTTTTCTAGGCCAAGAAAAATAGATTTTGTTGCCTTTGCAAATCAAAACACAGCATAGACATTTATACAGAGTGTAAATATATTATCAAAAGCCAACCGCACTCTATTTTTCTATAAGTAATTTTGTATTTATCTTGAACAATATCTTTAACTAAAAGTACTGATAACAGGTTAACAATCAATTGTTTTATTCTAAATTTGGAATTTCGATTTTCTTTTTTAGGTTTGCGATAGTTTTGTAGTCTTTAGATTCTGTTCCTTAGTAAGTGCGAACGTAACATCCATTATTTACCTTTATTCATTAATAAAATATGTCAAAAGTTATTATACTTGGTGGTGGAGTGGCCGGACTGAGTGCTGCACATGAGCTTGTTCTCCGCGGTTTTGAAGTGGAAGTTTATGAACGCAACAAACAATACTACGGCGGCAAAGCCCGTAGCATAGATTACACACACCATGGCATGTATGCTAAACCCTTACCAGGAGAGCACGGCTTTCGCTTTTTTCCAGGATTTTACAGACATGTTACCGGTACAATGCGGGAAATTCCATATAACCAGAATGGCAAAAACGGAACAGTTTATAACAACCTGGTAGCCACAGATAGAATTATGATTGCCCGCTATGATGCAGCACCCATAGTTACTCCGGCTAGCTTTCCACGCACTAAAGCCGATATTGAACTGCTGATAAAAGATTTATCGGGTGGCTTAGATACAAAATTAACACCTGAGGAAATCCACTTTTTTGCAGAACGTGTATGGCAGTTAGCAACCTCTTGTACTGATAGAAGGGTGAATGAATACGAACGAATTTCTTGGTGGGATTTCACAGCCGCTGAGCGATTTGGTAAAAACTATCAACATTTGCTGGTAGACGGGCTCACGAGAACCTTAGTTGCTGCAAGGGCTGAATTGGCAAGCACTAAAACCGGGGGCGATATTTTCCTACAATTATTGTATTGTATGACAGACCCTTCTGTAAATACAGACCGTGTACTAAATGGTCCAACAAACGATAAATGGCTTATTCCATGGGTGAATTACTTAAAAAGTAAAGGGGTTATATTGCACCAGGGCGTAGAAGCAAAAGAACTCTCGTACGACGCAAAAACCGGAAAAATTACCTCCGCTAAACTTATGGACGGAAGTAATGAAATTGAAGTAAGCGGTGATTATTTTTTACTTGCTGTGCCAGTAGAAAAAGCAACGGAACTCCTCAACGCTTCAATAACGCAGGCCGACCCAATGCTGGATTCGGTGAAAAAACTGGCCACCAGTGTTGCTTGGATGAACGGTATACAATTTTACCTGAATCAGGATGTTAAAATAAACAAAGGACATGTGATTTGTTCAGACAGCGAATGGGCCATCACTTGTATTTCCCAAATACAGTTCTGGAAAGACTGGGACATTGCCAAAGCGGGTAATGGAAACGTAAAAGGTTTGCTGAGTGTTGATATCAGTGATTGGTCAAAACCAGGAAAATTTACAACCCAGAAAAAAGCGGAAGACTGCACACGAGACGAAGTGGAAAAAGAGGTATGGGCACAGTTGAAAAATAGCCTGAACATAAACGGAATAGTTATTTCGGATGATATGAAGGTAGATTTGTACCTTGACCGAGACATTGAAAAAGTGCCAACATCGGGCTTCAGTAAAATCCAACTTAGAGATACCGAGCCGCTTCTTGTGAATCGCATCAATTCATGGAACCTCAGACCAACAGCCACATCAAGCATACCAAATTTATATTTGGCTTCAGACTATGTTCAAACCAATACCGATTTGGCAACCATGGAAGGAGCCAACGAAGCCGCAAGAAGAGCTGTAAATGGTATTTTAGACAACTCCGGATCCAATGAATTGAAATGCAAAATCTACGAGTTAAAAGAACCATTTTGCTTTCTGCCAGCAAAATTGTACGACCAATACCGCTATAACATAGGGCTTCCATGGACATCAAAAACTCCCTGGTGGATCAATTTAATAACAATTATACTTGGGGTTATATATCTTTTAACAGGATTTGTAAAATCGCTCTACAACAAAATAGGGCTAACAGGCGAGGCTGCATTTGTTGTAACCACAATGCTGCTAACTATGGGTTTTGCGGCGCTTTCTGCCTATTTTGATTGGGGAAATTCCAGTGCTAACCTACTTGCTTTTGGCATGTTTGCAGCGCTTTGCTGGTATGCCTACAAAAATGCAGACGTCTTTATCCAGCGTTTACTGCTCTTTGGTATTGCCGCGGGTATAGCCGAATTGCTAGCAGACAAATGGCTTGTAGAGGGCATACACTCCTTGGTTTATCCCGAGCATGAGGCCATGTTATTAGTTTCACCTGCTTACATGCCATTTGCATGGGCAGTAATACTTATTCAGGTGGGATATTTGGGATACCTTTATTCTGCCAGAAAATCCATGATACAAGCATTTGTATTTACCTTTTTATTAGGTGCCATAATCATTCCAGGGTTTGAGTTTTTGGCCAAATATGCCAACTGGTGGCACTACGTAGATACCAAAAAGGTATTCCTGGATACGCCCTACTACATTATTCTGGGCGAGGGACTAATTTGCTTTGCTCTGCCATTTGTTTTTAGACTTCAAATGAAAATGCACCCTTGGTTCTCTGTTATCTTTGGAATACTAATAGGTCTTTGGATTTTTGTCTCTTATTATCTCGCACATATTTTTGTTGGCTAATGAAGAAAATTATTCAATTTTTTATACCTCTTAGCGTTCCAGCCGAAGCAGAGTCGCAGAGAAAAGCCCGCCTTCTGGTGTCTGTATTGCTCATCATAATTTATTTTAATTTAAACTATTGCGTTATTTCCTATCTAATTGGCTACAGTGGTGGAATAGTATCTCAGTTGCCTTTAATGATCTTGGGGATTATTACGCTTTTTCTATATAGAAAGGGCGTTAATCCTGAAATTTTAAATCCAATTTATTTTACATACTGTTCCATTTCTATAGCTATCTCAGTTTATTGCACTGGAGGATTTTCTTCTTTGCTTTTTCCGTGGCTGGCATCAACACCCATTGTGGCCGTTTTGGTTTGGAACAGATCGGGAGGTTGGTTTTCTAGTGTGTTGGTGATTCTTATTGAATTGTTTTTTTTCTACCTCTTCAGCACTAATTACGTTACCCCAAATCAAATAAAACCCGAATACCAAAAAGTATTTTACCTGACCTGCAGTCTAGGGCTTCCTTTGATTTTGTTTTTTATTGCCATTGTGTTTGAAAATGCCAGACAGGCAGCCATGAACAACTTAACTTCAGCCATGCGGGCTCTTGATGCGGAAAAACAAAAAAGTGAAAATTTACTGTTGAATATTCTTCCCCTACAAGTTGCCAGCGAATTAAAGCAAAAAGGCGAAGCAAGCCCTAGAAACTATAAAATGGCAAGCATACTTTTTACCGATTTTAAGTCATTTACAAAAACTGCATCGTCCATTAGTCCTTTAGAATTGATTCAAACCCTCAACCAATTTTTTAGTGCATTCGACGACATTATAGTGAAACACCACATGGAAAAAATTAAAACCATTGGAGATGCATACATGTGTGCAGGTGGTGTACCTGAAGAAAACAATACCAATGCTTTGGATGCTGTATCGGCGGCATTAGAAATAAACAATTGGGTAAATAATTGGAACGCAAATAGAGAAATAGAAGGTCTTCCTAAATGGGAAATACGTATTGGTGTGCATACTGGGGAGTTGATTGCCGGAGTAATTGGTAAAAAGAAATTTGCTTATGATGTTTGGGGAGATGCTGTAAATATTGCATCACGACTAGAAAACACAGGAGAAGTAGGTAAGGTAAACATCTCAGGAGAAACCTATCAATTGATAAAGGATAAATTTGATTGCACTTACCGTGGCCAACTAACAGCCAAAGGAAAAGGCGATGTTGATATGTATTTTGTAACAGGTAAGATTTAACCCAGATTACGCATTAGAAATTCTATTACAACTCAAAACCCCTTCAAAATATGAAGTAAACAACTTTTTCTCATGCATCATATATTCAATATGATTTATTCGTAGAAGTTCATATTTTATTGGGCTATGGCGCTTCACTACGAACCCCTAACGCGTAATCTGGGTTTAAGCAATGAAAGACACCTTCCATAAATTATCAAAATATTATTTTTGGATAGCAGGATTAATTACAATTTGTTGATCCTTAATAGTGTTTATTATATATCATTTCACAAACTTTATCCATTGCTTTAAAAATAGCAACATCAAAATGGGCAGCTTTGGTAATGCTGGTTAAGGTTACCGCAGCATTGTATAGAATTTCATTGTCGTTACGTCCAATACGCTCAATAAAATTTACTTTATTACTCCCTTTTGGCGAATCGGAAACAATTACCTCTTCTGTGTTTGTATCTACTGCAAACAATAAATTTTTATTCATTTTCTTATTTTTTAATTATTGATGTAAATGGCACCGTCCATTTGAATTGGTTGTTTTCTTCTTGCATCTTGTTCCTTTTTTTGTCGTTCCATAGCATTGTTGCGAAGTGGTTGATTCCCTCTTTTTTATGGTTTTGCCATCGCAACAATTGTTGCCAACTCTTTTATCATGAACTTTACAAACACAACTATTCGATTTGCTTCGATTACAGCTCATACAAAGTAACTGAATATTTGAAGCATCGCTGCTACCGCCGCAAGAAAATGGCGTTATGTGGTCATATTCTAATCTATTGGAACTTCCGCAGCATTGGCATATACCTCCATCTCTTGAAAAAACAATTTTTTTTGTTGTAGCTGAGATATATCTGCTTTGCGCAAATCCGCAAATACTTATTAAGAACAGTAGGAGTGATAAATATATTTTCTTCATTTTAAAAACTTATTTGTATTTCGTTGGCTTTCATTTAAGAAACCCCGTCTAATGCCGATGTACTTTTAGCAGTAGTTGTTTCTTTATGCTTCATCTTCTAATTTTCTTGATTGTTTGTGTAAATAGCCTCTTATTTCTTTGTCACTTTCTACTTTTAGTCGTTTGTTTATGTCTTCTGATAATTTTATTTCAAAGTTGTCTATCTGTTATTTTTTACCTTGAATAATGGTTGCCTTAAAAAGTTATTGAAAAGGATTTATCATAATTACATATTCATCGTCTGCCGAAGGTCCATAAGTTGCAGGAACTGTAATGCCTAACAATCTAAAATAAACACCAAGTTGCTTCTAATGTTAGTTCTTGTAATAATTCTTGTCCAATAGTCATTTTGTTCATGTTTTTTCGTTCACAATTTATATGTTGTTAGCTTATCGAAAGTTAATAGTTTTTATGATTAAGATTTTGGCTTTAAATGCGAGCCACTAACTAAAATAAATGTGCTATTATGTTTCGTATACAAGTTTATGTTTTATTTATCAGATATAATCGTTAATCTAAGGTAACATATTTTATAGTTTAATTTAATATTAGGTCAAGATTTATATGGTATTTTTCAAAAATACTTATTCTTAAAAATATTAAGAATAAAATTTTCTTTCCAGTAAATTATATAACCTGAATTTACGTTCCTATTCATTCATTTGTTCAGAAAAGTATATATAATTATTCCTTCTTCATTTTTATTATAATTGTTTTTCCATTGTATCCAATTGTTGCATTGCTACTAATGATATATTCTGTTTTACTGTTTTCGTCAACGGTATAAACACCACTTAACATGCTGCACTGAACGGCATCTTCGCCTTCACTCTGATTGCTAATTTCAAATGTTTTTCCTTTGTCTCTAAACTGCCATACAAAGTTAACTTCGGGCTCTGCTCCTCCATGAGAGTGGCCATAGTTGTGCCACTTTCCAATGAGAATTTCTTTGTAAATATTTCCTTCACCAAATTCTAATTCCGCCAAATTAGTATCGGCAACACCATCAATGGTTAACGAAGTGAAATTCCAAGTTGTGCCTTGTAAGGTTTTTGAGTTTATTTTGTTTTTGTTACAACTTGTTGCAAACACAAGTAATGCTATTGAAAAGGTTAATCTTACTATAGTTTTCATTTTATAATTTATTTATTGTTTATGATTAATTGTTAATTGTTAATGGAAAGGTAACTTCTAAATCTGTTTCTCCTGCATTAATGTCTCCAGGTTTCGAGACTTTTACGCCTGGTTGATGTTTTAAAATAATAGATGCAGTTCCGCTAGAGTTAGCACCAGCTCTCCAAATTGATTTTAAGCCAAGCGGATTGCCTTTTTTATCTTCATCGTCATATACAAAAGTAACATTTGCAACTGTTTTTTTGAAAAAGAACTGGTGTTCATCTCCTTCTTCTTTTATTTCATTGCTGACTAATTTAGCAGGTGTTTTAGTTTCATCTAAAATAGTGATGGTTGCATTATAGGTTGTATTTGACTTTAAATTTATTGGATCAATTACTGGATTATTTCCACCTGCACCATCTACATCTCTCCATTGCGCTGTTACTAAAATTGCGCTGTTGGCAGAGTCGTTCAGTTCAATTTTTATAGTAGTTATGTTTTCTGGTTCATTAACTACAGCTGGCGGAATTACAGGTTGTTTTCGACATGCTGTGATTGTTGCTAATAGTAAAACTGTTGTAATATAATTCCAGTTTTTAATGTTTTTTAATTTGTTCATTTTTTTTTTGTGTTTTAAAAGTTAAATTTAATTTTTATGTAAATATTTCTTCCTAAATCGTCAGCATAATATCGGAAACTATTCATATAGTCACGATATACTGTATTTAGTAAATTATTACCGCCAATTATGGTGGTCATTTTTGTTTTTTTAATGGTAAATGATTTTACTAGATTTAAATTAAATAATGTATATGCCTTTGGAGCTGGTGCATAGTCAACATTGTCATTGGTTCTGTTTTGCCGTTGAGTATATACAGCGCCAAATTCGACAAGGTACTTTTTGGGTAGTGCTATTTTTAATGTGTTGTCAAACCTATTGGCAGGCATTAATTCAATCCAACTATTGGTTTGCAAATTGCGTGCATAAAGCAATGATGCTTTTGAAGTAAGATTTATATTTTTTCTAATTTGAATCGTTACTTCAGCATCTAAGCCGGTAAGTCTTGCATTGGTTTGTTTATATACAAAAGTTGGAAATGCACCTAATACAGTTAATACAGGAGGCTTTTGTGGTAATTGGTAAATGAAGTCGATGATGTAATTATTATAAGCTTCAACTTGTAGGCTAACTATTTTATTGGCATTGTAAATTAAATTGATAGAGGAATTAAAAGCTTTTTCAGGTTTTAATCCTTCGTCTCCAATTTCGAATTTAGCGCTACCATGATGCACTCCATTTATAAATAACTCATTTATTGCTGGTGCTCTAAATGCTGATCCTACATAGCCTTTAATTAAATATTTATCACCGTTGTGAACAATACCAAATGTAGCGCTTGGAACATTATAATTGAATCGAGGTTGATACAATGAATTATCAACTCTTCTTTTTACAACGCTCATTTGTCTTACATCATACCTAATACCAAATTCAAATTCAGTTTTATTTTTCGTGAAATGTTCTATTGCAAAAGCGCCATAACTCTGCATTAAAAAATTCGGAATTAGATTTCTACCCTCATAATAGTTATTTTGCCAAAGCCCTGTAAAGCCTACTGAACCTGAAAAACCTCTTATTACATG
>JBEIDK010000075.1:0-15130 GCA_040383485.1 Flavobacteriales bacterium | reverse complement strand
CAAACCTTGACTGAAAACAAAAAGGTAGAAGTATGCATAAGCGAAACTGAATTTAAAAAAAATATGAGCAAACTTTCGGAAGACCATATTATGTGGACAAGGAATAATGTACTTTGTTTAGTTGATGATATGCCAGGCAAAGATGAGTCTATAAAACGTTTAATGAAAAATCAAGTTGAGATTGGCTTGATAATGAAACAATTTTATGGTGACAAAGTAGGTAATGATTTAGCTGATTTACTGAAAGACCATGTAAGCATTTTTGCAGAATTGGTAACAGCATCTGATAAGGGTAGCAGAGAAATGATAAACGATGCGACAATAAGATGGTATAAAAATGGCGATGAAATTGCGGAGTTATTCTGTAATATAAATCCTTATTGGAAATTAGAAGCAATGCAAGCAATGATAAAAAATCATTTAAAACTAATGAATGATTTAGCTGTGCAAAGAATAGTTAGAAACTGGGCGGAGGAAATAGTTGCCTACGACAAACTACACACAGATATTTTGAAAATTGCGGATATGCTATCTGAAGGAATTATAAAACAATTTCCTCAAAAGTTTGATACTGGCATTATGTATTCTGATAAAAAATAAATTGAAAGCATATTCAATATATATATTATTTCAAATCATTCAATATTAGAATTAGCAGAACAAAGAAATAAAATTAAGTAGTGTTTTTTAAACAATGTTATAAATAAAACATAAAAAAAATGAACACAAAAAACACAATAGCAGCTATGCATTCTAAACATAAAGAGTGGTTTAGCAAACTATTGTTTTACAAAGATGAATTGAAAATCATGCAACATCGTTTAAACGAAATTGTTTTAAAATACAATAGCAATGAAGTGATGATGCAGGTAGAGCTTTTTCAAAATCAATTCAAAATTCAGCTAGAACAAATTGATATTCTACACCATGAAATTTCTAAACATGAAAATGAATTGATAGACGAAGCAAACAAAAATCCTGTTGCTATTGACCATAAAAATATGAGGAATCATTCTGAAAATGATGAAAGCATATTACGTTTCGAACAAATTTTTGCAGAGCTACGTAAAGAACTTATGAGCTTTTTGGTTAAGTTGATGTGAGAATAAAGTGTAAATTTGAAAATGCAAAAAGTTCAAACATCTCACTTTAAACTTTGAATTATAAACTCATTAGATGGATTTCATAGATTATTATAAAATATTAGGTATTGATAAAAGCGCATCGGAAGATGATATAAAAAAAGCGTATCGCAAATTGGCACGCAAACATCATCCTGATTTGAATCCGAATGATAATGAGGCCAAGAATAAATTTCAACAAATAAACGAGGCTAATGAAGTGTTGAGTAATGCTGAAAAACGCAAGAAATATGACCAATATGGCAAGGACTGGCAACATGCAGAACAGTTCGACAAACAAAAGCAGCACCAACAATACCAACAATCTCAATATCAAAATGCACAACCCTTTGGAGGCAATGGGGGAGGGGACTTTTCTTCTTTCTTCGAATCAATGTTCGGAGGAGCAGGACAACAACGTTCGCAAGCAAAATATAAGGGGCAGGACTATGAAGCCCAACTAAATTTAAGCTTGGAAGAAGCAATGAAAACGCACCAAGAAACACTTTCAGTTAATGGCAAAAGTATCCGTATTACAATTCCTGCAGGTATCGAAAATAATCAAAAAATAAAACTTACTGGGCATGGAGCACCAGGCGCAAACGGAGGACCAGCGGGAGATTTGTATATTACATTTATTATAGCTCCACATCCAATTTTTAAACGGCTAAATAATGATTTGTACACAACAAACACTATTGATTTATACACTGCATTGCTCGGAGGCGAAACTACAATTGATACCCTTACAGGAAAAGTGAAGTTAAAAGTAAACCCCGAAACACAACAAGATACTAAGGTTCGTCTTAAAGGGAAAGGCTTTCCAGTATATAAGAAAGAAAACGAATTTGGAGACTTATATGTTACCTATCAAATAGCCTTACCTACAAAACTTACCGAAAAGCAAAAGGAATTATTTACTGAATTGTCGAAACTTAAATAAGTAATTGTAATGGAAGAAGAACAACTGATATCAGCCTCGGAGTTTTGTTTTTATCATCAAGTTGACTTGGATTTTATTTATAACTTAAATGATTCTGGTTTACTAATATGTACTCTAATTGAAGAAAAGATATTTATACCGGTTAGTCAAATTTCTCGATTAGAAAAGTTAGTTCACCTGCATTACCAGCTTGAAATAAATTTACAAGGCATTGAAACAGTGGAACACCTATTGAAACAACTTAATGCTATGCAGCAAGAAGTAATTAAATTAAACAATAGGCTTAGTTTTTATGAAGATTAAATAGGTTTGATTTTCGAAAACGCACTTTAAGAACAAATGAATGATGCAACAAAGAATAATTGTTGTGTAACTCAAAGATAATTTGAGATACTTTAAAACTTTCTCCTTTTTTATTTAGGACGCTATTGAATAATAATTAAAACTTCAAAATAATATTCCCAAATGCAACTAACATCAATATCAGTAATTAAAAAGCTCCTTATATTATTTCTAATATTTGGCGGCTTGTATTATGCAAAAGAACTTCTGATGCCAGTTACAATTTCTGGCGTAATTGCTACACTTTTTTTACCTTTTTGCCGATGGATGGAAAATCATAAAATACCAAAAGCAATAGCAGTATTGATATGCATCATCACCCTTTTAGTATTGTTATATTTAATAGGTGCGTTTATTGCTTGGCAAGTATCAGCAATAGTTGGCGACTTTGAATTATTAAAAACGGAGGTGGTAAATAAAAGCTTAATGGTGCAACAATACATTTTCAATAATTTAGGAATTGCCATTAAAAAGCAAACTGAAATTATTAAAACCGAACAACCTTCAATAGCTAATATTATGCAAGTAGTTTTAGGCTCTCTTAAAAATACCTTTATTAATTTTGTTTTGATTTTGGGATACATATATATGCTACTTTATTACCGAAATCATTTAAAGCAATTCTTTCTTAAATTAGCTCCAGTAAATCAACAGACAGAATTAATGTTGGTGCTTAACAACAGTACACAAGTATCACAAAAATATATGGTTGGCTTGGCCAAAATGATTGCCTGTCTTTGGATTTTATATGGTATTGGCTTTGGTGTTTTGGGTGTACACAATTTTATGTTTTTCGCTATCCTATGCGGCATCTTAGAAATAATACCATACATAGGTAACATTACTGGTGTAATCATTACACTTTTGGTTTCAGCCATGCATGGTGCTGGTATTCCGGTCTTATTAGGTATTGCAGGCGTTTATGGTGTTGTTCAATTTTTTCAAGGGTGGGTGTTAGAGCCATTAATTTTAGGACCGCAAGTAAAAATAAATCCATTGTTTACTATTTTATCGTTAGTGCTTGGGCAAATACTTTGGGGCATATCGGGCATTGTGCTTGCCATACCACTTGCGGCCATGTGTAAAATAGTATTTATGCATGTAGAACAATTAAAACCTTATGGATTTTTATTAGGAGAAATAGTGTCAGAAAAAGACAGTTTTAAGCAGCATCTTTCGGTATCTGAGAGTGATAAGTTATAAGATTTAAAATTGGGGTAAGTACTTTGTCTTGAACGATAAAGCCCTCAAAGAAGTAAAATTGAAATTCGTGGAACTTTACATCACGAAGCACAGCAGCAATTGATAAATAAAAAAATTACTTTGTTAAAAGTACATTTAAAGCTTCTTCTGCGCTGTGTTGAGCAGAATGGCTCATTGCTTTGCTAAAGACGAGGACTAGTTTGGTGGAGTGAGAAGTTTGTTTTTAATATTAAGATAACGTTAGAAGAAATTCTTTATAGTGGAAAGGATTTTTTTGTCGATTAGAGATTCACGTTTAGCGCGACGTAGTCAAAGAGATACACCAAACGACATATTGCGCTCAATAGGAATTTCCTTTTGAAATTTTTAATACATAATTTGGGTTACACAGCTAAAACTTTGCAGCATAAGGATATGAAATTTTATCCACTTTTTATTCGGAATTAAAGAGCATCGTTAATAATTTTGAAGCTAGTTTTTGGTTTTTTGAAAAAATCCTATAGTATTGTAAAGCAAAACGTTAAAGTAGGTGTAAAATTAAATATCATAAAATTAAAATATACAAATCTGTTTATGGTAAAAAACTTTCTTACTCCAATTTTAAATAATTAAAAATATTCTTAGAAACTCAAAATTTAAATTTGTAAACATGATAAAGCAAAAATTTCCTAAGTTCATACTTGCATTGTTTCTGATTAGTAGCAATGTTATGGCACAGTGGCAGATAAAATTAGATAGAAATCTAAACTGGTTTCAGATTTTGCCCACGGGTAATATTTTATTAGCCAATAATGAGGGTGTTTCGGCGATTGATGAGAATACAGGTACCACTGTTTTTTCCTTAAATAATATCACCTCACTTACTGAAGAGGAGTTTCAAATAATTCCAAATACGCCTTTTGGAATGATTACTCGCGGACAGGGAAAGCTTGAGATTAAATTTATATTTAATTTCATAACTGGTAAAGTGTTGTTTGACTCCAAAAAAGAAAATATATTGGTAGGTAAACAATATATCATAAGAAATTCCGGAGACTTCTTAATGCAAGGTTTAAAGGGAAGTGAATCTGTGTTTTTTCTTGTGGACGCTGAAACGGGAACAATAAGATGGGAATTAAAAGATTTTTTAGGTAAAAGTATTTTTGCGGAAGTTATTGATGGTACTCCTTTGAAAAATGAAGATGGAAATATCATATTTCCGACTACGGGTGGCATGACTGGTGGTGCAATTTATTGTCTGTCGTCAAGCAACGGAAAACTATTGTGGAAATCTGAATTGCCTAAATTGAAAGGAGCGCAGTCGGCCACTACAACTGATTCAAAATTGGCTGTATCATTACTTGAAAAAGATAAATTTATTTTTATGAAAGGTCAGGCTATTATGGCATACCAGATAGCCAGCGGAAAACAACTTTGGAATGAACCGGCTAAACAAAGAGGATTGCCGGACTTGGCTATTTACGATCCTTTTGGACTAATTATTTCAAGTGCTATTGATCAGAAAAACACCCTTTTTAAACCTACAATGGCTATGTATGACTACAACAGTGGTAAAGAGTTATGGAATGAGCAGGTAAAATTGAAAGGTACTGTAAATAAATATAATTACTGTGCCAAAGGTTTAATTATTAGTATGGATAACGGTAAAGGATCCTGTTTTATTAATATAGTGGATCTTGGTACAGGTACATTTGTTTTTAATGATCATTACAAGGTAAATGGCATTGTTAATGAAATGCAGCTTTGTGGCACATCGTTATATATCCGTACTGACCTTGAAGAAGATTTTGTCAGTCTAGAATCTAATAAATCTATTTTAGAAAAGAACATTTCAACAAAGCAAGATAAACCATTACTTAATCTCCAGCAAGATAATTTCTCTTATACCTACAACCCTTCAACAGACCTTTTAAGTGTTAGTGATTTAGGTTTGACGACCCAAAAAGTATTATGTCCCGATAAAATTTCCTTTAGTGGAAATGAGACACCAACAAGAATTGAAAAATTAGGCGATGTTATAGTACTTAGTTCTTCTCAAACTGTTGCTGGATATGATAAATCAGGTAAAGAAATTTTTAAAACCTATATCCCTGCACCAGGAATACCCGGATGGAAAAAAGCTATTCATGCGGCTGATGCAATTTTGCAAATGGGCGAAGCGATGCGCTATGCTGAAGCAGAAGCTAAATTGAAAGAACTAGGAAAAAACTCCAATACTCCTGAAGGAAGAGCTTTAGCTGATGGTTTCGCACAAATAGCCAACAAGGGAACTAACGCATATCTTGCTGCAGCAAACAAAAATATGGATAGGATCAATAAACGTTTTAAAGCATCTGCATCAGGCAATGAAGTTCAATTTATTTTGGGTAAATTAGAATCGAAAGATTACGGTCTTATCGGTATTTCAAAACTTAATGGTCAGAAAAAAAGTGAAATTAATTTAGGAAAAGATAAAGAACCAAAATACTTGCTTGATGATATCAGCAAAACAATATATTATCTTAAGGATGGAGTATTAAAATCTATTAAGTATTAAGTAGGTGGAACTAACTTCCTTTATACAGGATATTTTGGGCCATTAATTGAAAACTATGATAATATTCTAAATTAGAAAAATTTAAAAAATGAACGTATTTTGAACAATAATGAAACCCAACTTCGTAATGCTCTTATCAATAATATTGTAAGATACTTGATAGATGAAAATTTTCCTCGTGTCATAAAATGCCTCAAAATGTTAAACGAAGAAGAAATTTGGTATCGCCCAAACAGTCAATCAAATAGTGTTGGCAATTTGGTATTACACCTAAATGGCAATTTGAATCAATGGATTCTTGACTACATTGGAGGAAAACCATTTGTGAGAAATAGGCAATTAGAATTCGATGCTGATAAAACACATAGTAAAGAAGAACTTATACTTATGATGACTAATTTAAGCGAAGAATTACGCTCTTGTATTCAATCAGTGACCATTGACAAATTGTTGGGGATTCTTCCCATACAGAATCAACAGGAAACAGGCATTTCAGTTTTAATACATATTACAGAACACTTTTCATTTCATACAGGACAGATTGCTTTCATAACAAAATGGTTAAAAGAACAACAAACCAATTTCTATTAAGGCTTCAATAAGCGATAACAAATTACGAAAAAGACTGATTTATCAGCCACTAAAATCACCCGCAAGAAATTGGCCGTTCATTGGTTAATCCCAGATTACGTGTTAGATGTTCGTGGTGAAACAACAAAGCCCAATAAAACATGAACTTTTACCAATAAAACATATTGAATATATGATGCATGAGAAAAAGTTGTTTACTTCATATTTTGAAGGGGTTTTGCGTTATAATAGAATTTCTAATGCGTAATCTGGGTTAAATGCAAATTTGTACTTCGCATCAATTTCTTTTAATTTGCTTCAAAGGTAAGTGCAACAACACTTACACAGGGTCGAAAGCACTATTTTGTCCATTACTCCAATTATTATATGAAATTACAAGCTAACTATTTCAAACATATGTGAACTATGCAAGTATTTAAAATATTATGTAATACATTTGTTTTAATACAAGGCATATTTGTAGTTGTATAAAATATGCGCCTACGTGCTTAATAGTTTGTAAGTTAATAATTGAAATAAAATAGAAAAAACATGAACGAAAATTATAGTTATGAAGTAGACATAGAGTGGGATATTGAAAGAAATGGAACATTGAGTTCACCCATTCTACCCACACAAATTGAAGTGACCACTCCGCCCGAATTCCCGAAAGGGAAAAAGAATATTTGGACACCTGAGCATTTGTTTATTGCAGCAGTTAACTCTTGCTTAATGGCTACATTTTTAGCAATTGCTGAAAACTCTAAATTGGAATTTGTTAGTTTTGATTGCAATGCTGTAGGTAGGGTTGAAAAAGTTGATGGCAAATTAATTGTTTCGGAAATTACGCTAAAGCCACGAGTGGTTATAATACATGGTGAGGAGGAACCAAGAGTTATTCGCATTCTTGACATGAGCGAAAAGGCATGTGCTATTTCCAATTCCATCAAGTCAAAAATTATTCTAGTACCAAAAATTATTATAAACGAAAAAATATTATAATTCAAAATTTGTTTAGCCTATGTGTTTTTCGGCAAGTGCTAGTTTCGGAGCTGCAGCTGTGCTTACAGTAATTGGTGTAGTATCTATAAAAAAAGTGCATCACCCTTCGCAAATTGTGTTTGCATGTATTCCATTTATGTTTGCCGCACAACAACTTTCCGAAGGTGTTTTGTGGCTAACTATTCCTAATAAACAATATTCATCCCTGCAAAATATTGCTACATATATTTACTTAATATTTGCACAAACCATATGGCCGCTATTAGTACCGGTAGCTATTTTGCTTTTAGAAAAAGAACAAACTAGAAAGTTACCTCAACGCATTTTTGTTGTAATGGGTTTGCTCGCATCTATCTTTCTTACCTACTGTTTAATCAATTATTCAGTTGAGGCAAAAATTGAAAGTTTTCATATTTATTATATTCAGCATTATCCTAAAACACCAAGAATATTCTTTACAGCATTTTACCTTATTGCAATCATAGCTCCTTCATTTTTTTCGCATATAAAACGAATGTGGATGATTGGCATAGCAATATTTTTTTCATTTAGTATTTCCTTTATATTTTATAAGCTATATCTAATTTCTGTATGGTGTTTTTTCGCATCGCTCATTAGCATTTCGGTGTATCTAATTCTTAAAGAATTAAAAGATAATTACACAAAAAATGCTCAAACATTGAGCTAGAACCGATAATAAGTTCTAGATGTTTTTTGTTTTTTTTCTGCATTCAATGGTTTAGTTTTTGGATGGTACACTGCACTCTAACCCTCGTCATTAGTTACTAATGAATTCTTATGTATGAGAATGGAAAGTATAAAATTTATTTTAGAAGCCCTATTAATCAAAAAAACTTACTCCATTACTTCATGTATTATTATTTATGTGCGAATGATGCAATTAATACACCTAATTGTATAAATAACCATGCTTGTTTAGTAATTACTTTGTATTGACAAAATTTAAACATTCAATATTAAATATGAAAACAGAAATAGGAGTAACCGAAGCCAATCGTCAAGTAGTTGCTACTGAGTTGTCAAAAATATTAGCTGACGAAACAGTGCTTTACATAAAAACAAAAAATGCACATTGGAACATTGAAGGAGAAGATTTTTACGAAATGCATAAATTTTTTGAAACCCAATTTGAGCAATTAGATGAAATGATTGATAATGTTGCCGAACGAATTCGTTCTATTGGACACTATGCACCAGCAACCTTAAAATCATATCTAAGTTTAGGTCATTTAACAGAACAAACAATTGAAAAAAACGACAGTCAGGGATTAATAAAAGAGCTTTTAGAAGACCACGAAAGCATCATCATTGTATTACGCAAACACATCAAATCGTTTTCAGACGAATATCATGATTTAGGAACAAGTGATTTTATAACGGGCCTGATGGAAACTCACGAAAAAATGGCCTGGTTCTTACGTGCACATATAAATAATAAGTAAGTGTGCATTTTTATAAAATACAACGATTTATTAAAGTTCATTCACACAAATTCCGTTCAATTGCCAGGCATCCATGTTTTCAATTGTTTTAAGTGCAATTCCTTCTAAGGCTTCATTAGTTAAAAATGCTTGATGACCTGTTATTAATACGTTTGAATATGAACGTAGTTTCAGAAATAACTCATCAGTAATTTTATCGTTATTGTGGTCTTTCATAAATATTGGTTTTTCATTTTCATACACGTCTAATCCCGCCAATACGATTGTTCCATTATCTATTGCTTGTATTAAATCAATAGTTTTTACTAGTCCTCCGCGGGCAGTATTGATGAATACCACACCTTTTTTCATCTTTTCAAAAACTGGTTTATCAAACATGTTTTTTGTTTGAGTGTTCAGTGGACAATGCAATGAAATGACATCCGAATTTTTACAAAGGTTTTCGAAACTTGTATATGTTAAATTAGTAGTTTCCTTCAACTCTTTATTTTCAATAATATCAAAGGCAAGCAATTTGCAACCAAAGCCATGCATGATGTTTGCGAATGCGGCACCAATTTTACCAGTGCCAATAATGCCAATGGTTTTGCCATGCAAATCGAAACCAATTAAATTGTCCAAACTATAATCTACTTTTTGCATTTGAGTTTGCCCAAGAATCAATTTACGGTTGAGAGTTAACAATAGTGCAACAGCATGTTCAGCAATAGAATAGGGAGAGTAAGAAGGCACGTTGGCTACTTTAATGCCTAGTTGTTTTGCCTTATCTAAATTTACATGGTCATAACCAACCGAACGTAAGGCAATGTGTTTAACTCCGTATGAACTTAATTTTTCCAAAATACTTGAAGACGCATCGTCTGATGTGAAAAGTGCAACCGCATCAAATCCTTTTGCTAATGAAGCAGTGTTTTCATTCAACGATTCTTCAATAAATTCAATATTGTGTTTGTTGTCGTTTGCCTTTTCAATAAAAGGCTTGTCAAATTTATGTGTGCTATAAAATAGTGCTTTCATTTGTTTTATTTTTTTAATGTGTAAAAGAATTCGCTATATTTTCATATTATAATTCTGTATATTATAAATCCAAACGCATTTCATTTAGTTTGTTTTCGGCCTTATTTATATTTTCAATTCCTTTGATGATTGCATCCGGATTAAAGGAGATGCTATCAATACCTTCATTCACTAAAAACTGAGCAAATTCAGGCATATCGCTTGGCGCTTGTCCGCACAAACCAACTTTTATATTGTTTCGTTTACCAGCTTTTATAGTTTCGCTTATTAAATATTTTACTGCAGGATTTTGTTCGCTGAACAAACCACTTACCAAAGTTGAATCTCTGTCTAAGCCAAGGGTAAGTTGTGTTAAATCGTTTGAGCCAATTGAAAAACCATCAAACAGTTCTGCAAACTCGTCGGCCAATATTACGTTGCTGGGTATTTCTACCATCATGTAAATTTCTAATCCGTTTTCTTTTTGCACTAAACCATTCTTTTTCATTTCATCAATCACCATTTTACCTTCTTCTACAGTTCTGCAAAAAGGAATCATGAGTTTTACGTTTGTCATTCCCATTTCATTGCGCACTTTTTTCATTGCGTCACATTCTAGTGTAAAACCTTTGCGGTAAAAATCGCTGTAGTATCGTGATGCACCTCTAAAGCCAAGCATAGGGTTTTCTTCCTTGGGTTCAAAGTATTTACCACCAACTAAGTTTGCATATTCATTACTTTTAAAGTCACTCATGCGCACAATAACTGGTTTTGGATAAAATGCAGCTGCAACAATTGATACTGCTTCGGCTAACTTATCTACAAAATATTTTTTGCCATCATCGTATCCTGTTGATAGTTCTTTTATTTCTGTTCTTATTTTTTCGTCAGTAATTTTTTGGGGTTCACACACTGCTAAGGGATGCACTTTTATTGAGTTTGAAATGGCAAATTCCAAGCGCATCAAACCAACACCATTGTTTGGATATTGGCTTAATTCAAACGCTCTTTCAGGGTCGGCAAGAATAAACATGGTCGAAGTTTTTGGAGCAGGAAGTTTGCTAAAATCTTGTTCGGTTACTTCCCATTTTAAAATGCCTTCGTACACTATTCCGTCTTTGCCTTCTGCACACGAAATAGTAATTTCTTGCCCATCTTTAATTGCTTCAGTTGCATTGCTACAACCAACAATAGCTACTGTTCCCAACTCTCTTGCAACAATAGCAGCATGACTTGTTCTGCCACCTTTGTTGGTGATAATAGCACTTGCTTTTTTCATTATAGGATCCCAATCAGGGTTGGTAATATCCGTTACCAATACTTCGCCTTGCAACAATAAATGCCCTTCACTTGGGTTTTTTAAAATACGTGCTTTGCCTGCTGAAATGCCATCACCCAAAGCAATACCTTTAGTAATAACTTTTCCTTTTTCTTTAAGATGAAATATTTCTCTTGCTTGTTTCTTAAACTTACCTTGCACCGTTTCGGGACGTGCTTGCACGATATAGAGTTGATTGTTTACACCATCTTTTGCCCATTCAATATCCATTGATTTTGCATAATGCTTTTCAATTTTAGCGCACCATTGTGCTAATAGAATTACTTCTTTATCGTTGAGAGTAAATACATTTTGCTTAGCTTCTGATGTATCTAAATTTACAATTGTTTTTTCTGCCGAAGCAGCTTCTGAATTGTCTGCATACACTAAAGTAAATTCTTTTCTACCACAATTTCGTTTTAAGATTGGATTTAATTTTTCGTTTTGCAAGGTTGGTTTAAACACCATCCATTCATCTGGTGTGACTCGTCCTTGTACAATGTTTTCGCCTAATCCCCAAATGCCATTGATGATAATTGTGTTTTCGAAACCAGTATCAGGGTCAATGGTAAAAGCTACTCCTGACGATGCTTTATCACTACGCACCATTTGTTGTACGCCTACCGAAATTGCAATATCAATGTTTATGAAACCCATATCATGTCGGTATTTAATGGCACGGTCTGTAAACAAAGAAACATAACATCTGTGTAATGCCTCTAGCAATTGTGCTTCGCCAGTGATGTTTAAATAAGATTCCATTTGACCAGCAAAACTAGCTGATGGTAAATCTTCGGAAGTGGCACTGCTACGAACAGCCACATCCAATTTTTGTGTATTACATTGTTCGGATAATGTTTTGTATGCTGAATTTAAATCTTTTACTAATGATTCTGGAATGGCTGTATTACTTATCAATGTCCTTGCTTGTTGGCCTATTGTTTCAAGATTCGAATATTTTATTGTATCCAGTGTTTTAATTAAATCAATCAGCTTTTGTTCTAAATTATCTTCTTTTCTGAACAAACGATACGCTTCGGCAGTTACAGCAAAACCGTTGGGAATAGTTATGCCCATTGGGTTTAATTGGGAATACATTTCGCCAAGCGATGCGTTTTTACCACCCACTTTTGCTATGTCGGAAATAGCAATTTCATTGAAAAATAATATATTTTTTTGTATGCTCATGTAATTGATTTATTGTCTAAAATTAGTTTTAGTTTATGGTAATAATTATGATTCGAGTCATTTATAAATATGATATTGTCATCTACAATAGTGTTATGCAACTTAATGGAACAGTTGTATAACTTTTTAAATAAGTTGAGTAATTCGGAATACAGTAAAAGAAATTAAGACAATGGCAGAACTACTATTATTATTACTTGTTGATTGCCTAATTTACCTCATCAGATAGTTTGTTCATGAGTCTATCTTTTTAATCATTAGTAGCAAGTTTGGTTTCATGTTCTTTAGCTACAAGCTTTATCCGCCGCGTTGGCTAACAACACATATCACAAATATTGCATACGTTTGCTATGCATCGCAAATACAACACCTGCAATAGTTTGATTAGAATGTAAATTAACATTTTGTTTTATTTGATAGCAAAAGAATTAGTCTAGGCATATTGTTTTTATTCATATAATATAGTTTTTCAATTGGTATTCATGATCACTTTATGCTTGTTACTTTTCATCAGAAATAAGTAAGATTGAATTATAATTAATTTATAACTAACTACTAAATACGCCCAATTAATACAATATCAATCTGCAATTTCTTTATTTTCTATAGCATCAATAGTATCTTGGTTGTAACTACTCAATTCTGTATGTCTTATTTTACCTCCAAGGTAACCAGTACGTGCAACAATTACAAAACTAATAAGTGATGCTAGTAATGTAAAAATAGCATAAGTTCTAATAAAAGTTGCTTGTAATTTTGTAATAATTACTCCAATCAACGATACAATACCCAATATTATAAATGAGACCAAGGCAACTAATGCAAAATCTTCATGAGCATCAATATTGCTTTTTAATACTCCTGCGATGTTTTCTATAGATTCTTCTGCTGACTCTCCAGTAGCGTATGCTATTGCAGCTCCAATGCCTGAAATTATAAATACAACATAAGCTGCTATTACTGTTTCATAGCTCTTCATCCAAATACCATGAAGCATAACTATTGCTCCTAGTATTGCACCAAATATTGGCAAATGGGTTATCAATAAATGTAAATGGGTAAGGTTCATATTTTTTTAAATTTAAAATTGTTATTGTTCTGTGGTTCCTCCTTCAAATTTTTCTTGTTGATGTTCGGCATCTTTTTTAGTTGCGCGCACAATGCCATCCTCATGGTTTGGCGGAGAGTAAATGGTGTATAGTTTTAAGTCAATATTGTTAGTAGTATTTATCATATTGTGTTTGGCTCCTGCAGGCACAATTACAACATCTCCAGTTCCAACCTTCTGTTCAATACCATTTAAAATACACTTACCATTACCACTTTCAATTCTAAAAAACTGGTCAACAGATTTATGCGTTTCTGTACCTATTTCCTCATGAGGTTTTAAGCACATAAGCACTAACTGCATATTTTTAGCAGTGTACAAAACCTTTCTAAAATCAGTATTTTTTGCTGTTTCTTTTTCGATGTTAATGTGATACCCTTTCATGTTATTTTTAATATTTAGTATTTTATTTATTTCGGTAAGGTTGCCGTTTCTATTGTTTTTTCTTACTATAGTATTATTAATAGGTTCTAATTTGGTATCAGTTTTACAAGCGGAAATACTTACCAGGAAAGTAAGCATTAGTAGTTTGTGATTTTGCAATTTATACATTTTTATTTGTATTTAAGAGATTTATAATTGGGTTATCGCAAGGTACAAAAATGATATGTATTTATTATTGATTAATTATATAATTTAAGTCTTAAATTATATAATTACCACTATTAATTTATTTATAAAATAAGCTAGAAGACAATGTATACAATATGTGTAAATAATGTAATATATTTTTTTTTAATATAACAATTAGCAATATCAATTGCTGTGATTCGCAGTGTCGTAAAAATTCATTTACGATATAAAATATAATATTATGTCAACAACAATGGCAACATAAGTGAACAAGCAACAATGCGCGTAACAACTATATATTTAAATGGGTTGATGCCAGAAACTTCCATTGCATCAATTTGTTCAGTAACTTTCATTGATGCTAATTCGGCACCAATACCACTGCCAACTTTACCGGCAAAAAATAGTGCTGTTATTACTGGTCCTATTTCACGAATAATAGAAACTGCAACCATAGCAGGCAACCAACTCTCAGCTCCAAATTCTGCCAATGTAGGTCTACTTTGTATTGTTAGAACCAAACCCATTATAAAGCCTGTAATACCAACTAACGGAAATGTTTTATAACCTATTACATAGCATTGTTTAAAAAATTCTTTCCATTCATAAGGGCTAACAAATGTTTCTTTAAAAAATTGAATTGCAAATCGTGTTATGGAATCTATTGATTCGAAAAATCCTCTAATGGCAGAACCAATAAAATTACCCGTGGAGGTTTTTTGACTTGTATTGTTTTGATTTGAAGACGCGTCCATTATTTTAATTTT
>JBEIDK010000074.1:0-15152 GCA_040383485.1 Flavobacteriales bacterium | reverse complement strand
TTAAAATGGTTGTTTCTTGTTATTAGTTCTTTATGCTCTGTGCAGGTCGAACTTTTAATTTTTCACTATTTTGGTTAATGTTTAAAATGTCTATATCCTGTCATTACCATTACAATATTATTTACATTGCAATAGTCAATTGATTCTTTATCTTTAATACTTCCGCCTGGTTGTACTACTGCCTCAATTCCAGCTTTGTGTGCAATTTCTACACAATCAGGAAACGGAAAAAATGCATCCGATGCCATAACTGAACCTTTTAAATCAAAGTTAAAGTTACTCGCCTTTTCTATAGCTTGATTCAAAGCATCAACTCTTGATGTTTGTCCTACTCCGCTAGCCAATAGCTGTTTGTTTTTTGCCAAAACAATTGTGTTGCTTTTTGTGTGCTTTGCAATTTTGGCTGCAAATACCAAGTCGTGCAATTGGTAAAGATTTGCTTGAGTTTCTGTAACGGCTTTCATATCGGCAATATTTTCAGTTTGCACATCTCTGTTTTCTTGCAAAATACCGTTTAAGGCACTTCTATAAACATTTTTTGATTCAATATTTTTCTTTTGTTTTAGTATGATTCGATTTGCTTTCTGAGTAATTATCTGAATTGCTTCAACTGTATAATCAGGCGCGATGAGCACTTCGAAAAATAACTTATTTATTTCAGTAGCAGTATCCTCGTCAATAGTGCGGTTGCAAATTAAAACACCTCCAAATGCACTTACAGGATCACAAGCCAATGCGCTATTCCATGATTCTAAAATCGTTTCTCTACTTGCAATACCACAAGCGTTGTTATGTTTAATGATAATAAAGGTGCAATCATCAAAATCGGCAATCATATTTAATGCAGCATCAACATCTAAAAGGTTATTGTAGCTGAGGTGTTTTCCATTTAATTTTTCAAACATTTCATCAAAGTCTCCCCAAAACGAACCTTCTTGATGCGGGTTTTCACCATACCTTAATGGATATTGTTGGTTTTGAGAAATTCTCAGATGTGGCAGCCCTTCGTGTTTATTAAATTCATTAAAAATTAAGCTATCATAGTTAGATGTTTCGGCAAAAGCTTCTATTGCTAATGTTTTTCTGAAATCAAGAGTAGATTGGCAATTAAATTGGGAAAGATGTTCTAACACTTTAGCGTATTGTCTTTTGGCTGAAATTATTAACACATCATTAAAATTTTTGGCTGCTGCTCTAATTAATGATACCCCACCAATGTCGATTTTCTCAATAATTTCATTCTCTGTGCCACCGAGCTTTACAGTTTCTTCAAAAGGATATAAGTCTACAATAACTAAATCTAATTGCGGAATTTCAAATTCTTCTAATTGAGCTATATCCAAATTGTATTCTCTTCGTCCAAGTATGCCGCCAAATACCTTTGGGTGTAAGGTTTTTACCCTTCCGCCTAAAATAGAAGGGTAACCAGTTAATCCTTCTACTGCTACTACAGGAATTCCTAAAGATTCAATATATGTTTGAGTACCACCAGTTGAAAAAATGGTAACACCGTGTGAGTGAAGCAATTTAACTAATGGCTCTAACCCATCTTTGTAAAAAACAGAGATTAATGCCGACTTAATTTTCGAATTCAATTTTTGTGAAATTATGGTCTGCTAAATTAGAAATTAAAATGTTGATAAATCAAGGGTTTTTAAAAGTTTTCAAAAGATTTTCGACATTGACTTTTTAATGAGTTTAAATTCATTTTTTAAATTGTTTTATGAATTTAAAAAAATCTCCAAGTAAAATGTACTTAATTTGAACAAATTGTATTTACAGTCAGTAATATTTTATGATCCAAAAACTAGTAAATATTGGTATTCAGCTCATTCCATTGAATAACGATTCTAATTACGAACTTATTGACAATGCAATTTCGCTTATTAAAAAACATAATTTTAAAACAGTTGTTACCCCATTTGAAACAGCAGTTGCATGCACTTATGAAAACGGTTTGATACTTTTACAAGAAATTAATGAGATTTGCTCAACTTATAGTGAATTAACGTGGCTAGTGAACATAAGGATTCATAGCAAAGCAGGATTTGATGTTACAATGGAAAGTAAAACACAAAAGCATCTTTAATGAAAAATAATTTATTGTTAATTATACTTATTTGGTTTGTAGCTTGTACTAAAGAACGCCCTCAGTTAAAACTTCCATCTCCAGTATTACCTAAAATTTATTCCAAGGTTTTCGTAATAAATGAAGGTATATATCCAAATAACAATAGCTCAATTTCATTATATGATGAAACGCAAGGTTTGGTTTCTAGCAATTACTTTAGTTTTAAAAATCCAAATGCTATTCTTGGTTCCGTTCCTCAAAGCATTACAAAGATTGATAACAAATATTATTTAACAGTTAATAATGCAAATAAAATTATTGTTCTGGATAGTAATTTTGTAAAAATCACAGAAATTGGAAATTTATTGTCGCCTAGATATACATTGCAAGTAAATAATAGTAAAGCATATGTTACAGACTATATTTCAAATAAAATTCATATTATCAATACCAAAACCAATACCGTTTCAGGTTTTATTAATTGCAGTGGTTGGACAGAGCAATTGTTGTTGCTAAATAGCACAGCATACATTACAAATTACAAAAAAAATCAATTGTATTTAGCCAATGTAAATACAGATTTAATTACCGATAGCATAACAATATCAAAGGGCGCCGATGCAATTGTTATTGATAAAAATAAAAATCTTTGGATTTTATGTACTTCAATTTATAATTACGAACACAAATATTTATATTGCATTAATAGCTCTAACAATTCCATTATTAAAACATTTGAATTTCCAGTTTCCGATAATCCATCTCAATTATGCATTAACAAATTAGGAAATACTTTATACTTTATAAATAGGCATATTTATAAAATGAACATAGAAGATACCAAATTGCCTGATATTTCAATTATTGACGGGAGCGCCCCTAAAATATTTTATGGATTAGGAATTAATCCCAGCAACGAAAATATTTATATAAGTGATTCTAAAGCAGGCCAAAACAATAGCAAAGTATTTGTTTATAAGAACACTGGAGAATTAATAAATAGTTTCGATGCTGGTTACTTTGCTGGTGAGTTTTTTTTCGACAAATAATTATAACTTGTTTCTTATTTTGCAGAAGTAAATAATGCAAGAAAACATATTACAACAAATAAAATTACTACCCGAGCAACCTGGGGTGTATCAATATTTCGATGGTACTGGTAAAATAATTTATGTAGGTAAAGCAAAAAATTTAAAAAAAAGAGTAGCATCATATTTCAATAAAGAACATACCGATAGCAATAAAACCAGGGTTCTTGTAAAAAATATTGTGGAACTAAAGTATATTGTTGTAGATACAGAATACGATGCTTTATTATTAGAGAACACGCTTATTAAAAAACATCAACCTAGGTATAATATACTTTTAAAAGATGATAAAACATATCCATGGATTTGCATTAAAAACGAACCATTTCCAAGAGTTTTTACTACCCGACAATTAATTAAAGATGGCTCTCAATATTTCGGCCCATACCCTTCTGTTGACTTAATGTACACATTATTAAATTTGATTCGGAGTTTATTTCAATTGCGAAATTGCACCTTACAATTAACAAACGAAAACATTGAAAAACAAAAATTTAAAGTATGTTTAGAATACCATTTAAACAATTGCAAAGGGCCATGTATTGGTAAACAAAATGCTAAAGATTATGCAAATGATATTGCTGATATTAAAGAAATTTTAAAGGGTAATTCAAATATTGTATTAAAGCATCTTGAGAGTAATATGCTTGACCATGCATCTAAGTTGGAGTTTGAGCGTGCTGAGTCGTACAAGAGAAAAATAGATTTACTTAAATATTATCAAAGTAAAAGTACCGTTGTTAGCTCCATGGTTACAAATGTTGATGTGTTTTCTTATAGCGATGATTCTCAAAGTGCTTATGTAAATTTTATGCGTGTAGTAAATGGCGCAATAGTTCATTTGCATACTATTGAGATAAAGAAAAAACTTGATGAGTCTCGAGAAGATTTACTAGCTTATGCTATTATTGATTTTAGAGCAAGAAATGCCAGCTACTTTAAGGATATAATTATTCCTTTTGAGTTAGGAATTGAATTGCCTAATGTAATATTAAGCATCCCTCAACGAGGAGATAAAAAGAGTTTACTGGATTTATCGTTAAAAAATACCGAACAATTTAAACGTGATAAGCAAAAACAAATTGAATTAACTGACCCTGATGCGCATACAAATAGAATAATGCAGCAAATGATGAAAGATTTGCGATTGACAGTAGAGCCGAGATTAATAGAGTGCTTTGACAACAGCAATATACAAGGAGACTATGCCGTAAGCGCTATGACTGTATTTAGAAACGGAAAGTCATCTAAAAAAGACTATCGTCATTTTAATGTAAAAACCGTTGTTGGTCCAGATGATTTTGCTACAATGGAAGAAGTAATATATAGAAGGTATAAAAGGGTATTAGATGAAAATTTGGAAATGCCACAACTTATTGTTATTGATGGAGGTAAAGGCCAATTAGGAGCAGCACTTAATAGTTTAGAAAAACTTGAATTGCGCGGAAAAGTTGGAATTGTAGGGATTGCTAAAAGGTTAGAAGAAATTTATTTTCCTGGCGATTCTATACCTTTATATCTTGATAAAAGAGGAGAAACACTTAGAATATTGCAACAAATAAGAGATGAAGCGCATAGATTTGGCATTACACATCATAGACAAAAAAGAAGCAAGGCAATTATTAAAACGGAGTTAAATAATATAAAAGGCATTAGCACAAAAACATCAGAATCACTTTTAAAATATTTTAAATCTGTTACCAATATAAAACAGAAATCAGAAGACGAATTAGCTGAAATTGTTGGAATTTCGAAGGCAAAACTAATACTTGAATATTTTTCCGAGTACGATAGAAAAGAATAAATGAGGCTGTCTCAAAAGTTACAATTGTTTGTAATTGCGGCAAAACCCGCACCGCGAAGTAGCAACAACTCCAAAATAGACAATCGTTGCTAATCTATAACTCAACAAATATGTATAAATCTGGGATGCTGAAATAAATGCAGCATGACATAACGGACTTTTGAGACAGCCTCATTTATTTATTGAAAATTACTAGCCTTTATCAATCGAACCCATCACACGTTTCATAAAATCATTAAGAGCTTCGCGTTCTGACTTTCCTTCTCTAATCATCTTATTTACTTCAATAGCCGCTGACATATTTGAAAGTAATTCACCAATTACATCAAGCTCCTCATCTTTCATGCCTGGTGCATCAATTATGTTCTCCAGACTTGTGATAACTTCATTTATATAATCTTCATCATTTTCCTTGATAAAGCCGACAATATGTTTAATGAGTGGTAATCGCATGGAGTACTTCTTTTATGGTTTCTAATTTGTTGCCTTGCTTTTGTAAATTTAAGCTACCCTGAGTGTAGCTTGCAAATGTTGGTAAGTTGGTTACATCAGCAAATTTTCTTGAACCCGGAAACTTCTCTGCATCCACATAAACAAAAGTTATGTCTGGATTTTCTTCTGATAAATGTTTGAATTTTGGTTTGGTAATTTTACAATTACCGCACCATGTAGCGCCAAATTGCACCATCACCTTTTCAGAATTTTCGAGTATATTATTTAGATTGTCTTCACTTAGTTCTATATACATTTTTTTAGTGTTTGGTTAAATAATTAGCAACTCCATCTCTTGTTGCATTCATGGCGTCCTTGCCTGTTTCCCAATTTGCAGGACATACTTCACCGTGTTCTTGCACATGTGTATAAGCGTCAACTAAGCGAATATATTCATGCACATTTCTTCCTAAAGGCATGTCGTTTATTGATTCATGAAAAACAATTCCGTCTTCATCAATTAAATATGTAGCACGATATGTTACGTTATCACCATCCTCTATTCCATTCAATTTGTTATAGTCTAAAATATCCAATATTGAGGCCAGTCTTCTTGTAGAATCTGCTATTATTGGAAAGTTTACACCCTCAATACCACCATTATCTTTTGCTGTACTTAACCATGCAAAATGAACTTCAGCAGTGTCGCATGATGCTCCAACAATGATGGTATTGCGTTTCTCAAACTCAGCACTTACTTCTTGAAAGGCATGTATTTCGGTAGGACAAACAAAAGTAAAGTCCTTTGGATACCAGAATAGTAATACCTTTTTCTTTTTTTCTTGGGCCATTTTAAAAATATCTAATTCAAAAGAATCGCCCATTTTGTCCATCGCTTTTACAGAAACTGATGGAAATTTTTTTCCTACATAACTCATAATAATTATTTTTTAAGTGTTTATAATATTTATATTTTAACGATGCAAATATATACGTTTACTAAGATAGGTTTCATCAATAATGTTTATACTTTTATAGATTATTTCTATAGCATGATTTCAAGTCAACAAATACAGTACATTCTCCAACTATCAGAAGCCGGAAATTTTAGTAAGGCTGCAAATTCATGTTTTGTTACTCAGCCAACATTATCAATGCAAATAAAAAAAGCCGAAGACTTACTAGGTTTTTTAATTTTTGACCGTAATAAAAGTCCACTTGAATTAACACATCTAGGCGCCAAGTTACTGCCAATAATTCAAGAAATAAATTATTACAATAATGCCGTATCACAACTTTCAAAAAAAGCAAATGGTACATATATAGAAGAGCTAACGATAGGAATCATTCCTACAGTTTCTTGCTATTTGGTTCCAATGCTATATAAGAAATGGAAAAGTCAATTAACGCATACTAGGTTAATAATTAAAGAGAGTAAAACAGAGGATATTCTTGATTTACTTGCTAATAAAAAAATTGATTTTGGAATTATTGCCGGACCAATAAATGATAATAAGTGGAAAATGTTTGAACTCTATACAGAGGAGTTATTGGCATATACCCAGGGTAAAAACTCAACGAGTATTAAAACAAATCAATTGATGGAACAGAAGCCCTGGTTGTTAAGCCAAGGAAATTGTTTGCGCTCTCAAATGATGGAATTTTGTAAAGTAAATTTAGATTTAAAAGAAGATTGGAGTTTTGAAGGAGGTAATATCGAGCTTTTAATAAAAATGGTTGATATTAACGGCGGTTATACTCTCATACCAAAAAATTATACAACTTTATTAAATGAATTAAAAGGTGCTTTTCATACCATAAAAGATTCTAAAACTGGAATTTCGCCTGCACGAGTAATAGTTGGCTTACAGAGTATAAGAAATAAAAAAAGCGAATCGATTGAAAAGATAATTGAGATAATACAAATGAAACTTAATAAGCTTAGTGATAAGGATTTTAGTATAATTAATTGGAAATAATTATTGGTAATGATTTTTAGTAGATTAAATTGAAATGATTGTTGGGGGGGGAAATTAATGTTGATTAAAACTTAAATCCTCTTAGAAACTCATCTATTTTCATTCTTTTTTTTCCTTGTAATTGAAGTTCAATTATATTCAATAACCCATTAGAGCAAACTAGCTTTAAAAAGGTTTTGCCATCAGTTATTATGGCGCCTACTTTCTCTTTGTTTTGTTCTAGAATTTCAACACTTGTTTTATAAATTTTTATCTGTAAAATTTTGCCAGTGCTATGCTCAAAATCAAAATAGGCCGCAGGTATTGGCGAAAGTCCACGCACCAGATTATGTACATTTTCCACTCTATTATTACAATTAATTTTACCTAGTTCTTTGTTTATTTTTGGCGCATGCTTTAAGTCTGAAACAATAAATTGTTCTTGCGGAACAGTTTCATAATTATTCGATTCAATTAGTTTTAAACTTTCAATTACAAGACTAGAACCCGTTAGTTTTAATTTTTCATACATGGTTCCAAAATCATCTTCCATGGTTATTTCAACCTTTTTTTGCAATAAGATATTGCCCGTATCTATTTCATGTTTCAACAAAAAAGTAGTTACGCCAGTTATTGTTTCGCCATTTATAATTGCCCAATTTATTGGCGCTGCACCGCGGTATTGAGGCAGCAATGAACCATGCAAATTCATAGTTCCTAATGGTGGCATATTCCAAACTTTTTCGGGTAACATTCTAAAGGCAACAACAATTTGAATGTCGGCGTTCAAACTTTTTAATTGATTATAAAATGTTTCATCTTTTAAGTTTATAGGCTGTAATAAGTTAAGATTATTATTTTGTGCAAATACCTTAACCGCGCTATAGTGTAGTTCTTGACCACGACCAGCAGGTTTATCAGGAGCAGTGACAACTCCAACTATGTTGTAATTTTCTGCTAATAACCTTTGTAAAGTAGCAACTGCAAAGTCAGGTGTTCCTAAAAAAATAACCTTCATATTATAATTATTTATCTATTATAAGAGTTAGAAAGTTTACTTTTTACTTGCTTTAAAAAGTACATCTTTTTCTTGCTTGCTCAAGCTATCATATCCAGATTTAGAAATCTTATCAAGTATTGTATCAATCAACTCTTGATTAGATTTTTTAGCAGCGTTAAACTCATAATCGTTTTTTATTTTAAAATCCGGATTCTTATAAACTAACTTTGGCTTTTTATTAGACCACGTTTTAAAAAATTCAAGTATTTTCTGAATAAAATTTCCTGTTTCCTTTCCGTCCCTTAATCTTTTTGTATAAAAATAGCCGAATATTGCGCCCCCAATATGTGCAATATTACCACCAGCATTACCACCATCAACACTAATTAAAGAAAGTAGAACCAAAATAATTGCCAAGTATTTTATACGCAATTCAAGTACAAAAAATACCCTTACAATAAAGTCAGGTATATAGGTAGCAATTGCTACAAAAACTGCCATTACAGCTGCACTTGCCCCAAAATTAATTGAGTCAGCACTTCTTATATTAGAAAATAAAGGGAGTGTATTAAAGGCAATTAAGAACAACAATGCACCCGATAATCCGCCTAGTATATAAACTTGCAGTAATCGCTTTGTGCCAATATATTGCGCAAATAATTGACCACCAAAGTATAATACTAGCATGTTACTTAGTAGGTGCATTAAATCTACATGTAAAAACATGTGCGTTAGTATTGTCCATGGTTTAAATAATATTCCATATAAACTTGCAGGCATTGCAAGCATATTGGTAAGTAGAGCAGTGACACCTTCTATATTGAATAACCCTAACAACGCCCCTATAACTCTTACCACTAAGAATACAATCACATTAATAATAAGGAGTTGTAGAATTGTGTCACCATTTTTAAACGCCAATTTTAAATCATTTACAAAACCACTTGCCATTTTATATTAATTGTTCAATTATTAGAAATGAATATGTATTATCTTTTTTCCCAAAATTTAATAAGAATAAATCCGAAAAGCATACCACCCAAATGAGCAAAATGTGCAACATTATCAGATGCTGAATTTCCTAATCCCGAAAACAATTCAAGTGCACCATATAAAGCAACAAAATATTTTGCTTTCATCGGAATGATGAATTGTACATAAATTACTTGGTTAGGAAATAACATTCCATAGGCAAGTAATAATCCGAATACTGCTCCAGAAGCACCAATTATTACTGGGGCATCGAACATATTTTCAGTTGGATTTTGATAAAAATAAAAAATTAAATAGTGCACTATGGCAGCACCAATTCCACATATAATGTAATAGGTTAAAAACCTTTTAGGTCCCCATGTATTTTCTACACTAGTTCCGAACATATATAATGCAAACATGTTAAAAAATAAATGCCCAAATCCTCCATGCAGAAACATGTAAGTAATAAATTGATAAGGCCTAAATTCGCTTGATAGCATAAAATGTAAGCCCAGCTTCTCTACAATATCAATTCCGAATTTATATGCGAAAAGATTTTGAGCAGCAAAAAATAAAATATTGATGATTAGTAAATTCTTAACTACCTCAGGAAGTAAGTTATAAGGGCGTGGACGAAAATCATTATTACTCATGTCGCAAAATTATTTATTAATACTGAATAATAAGGTCATAAATTATATCAATTCTTAAAAATTGTTTGTTAGAACTTTCGACCATTAAAATATGTACTAAACAATTGTAAGTGGCATTACATAGTAATGAATCAATAAAATAATAATACCTACAATAATTCTATAAATGCCAAATAGCACAAAGCCATTTTTTTGTAAGTATGTAATAAATGATTTTATCGCAATAATTGCCACAATAAATGCAACAGCATTACCAACACCAAAAAGCATCAATTCATTATTTCCAAAGCTTCCTCCGCCCTTTACATATTTAAGCATTTTGTATGCAGTAGCTGCAAACATAGTTGGTACGGCCAAGAAAAATGAAAACTCTGCTGCCGCTTTGCGAGTAAGTTTTTGTTGCATACCACCAATAATTGAAGCTGCTGACCTTGATACACCCGGAATCATTGCAATACATTGGAATACACCAATAATAAAAGAATTTTTATAGTTAGGTTCTTTATCTTCTAATTCTTTTTCTTTGAATACTTTATCAATAAATAATAAAACCATACCTCCTACTAGCATAGAAATTGCAACCGTTACAGGACTTTCAAGAAGTTCATCAATTTTATCGTTCAATAGTTTACCAAGTATTGCAGCAGGAATAAAAGCTATGAATAGTTTTAGATAGAATTCTTTTGTTTGTAAAAATCTTTTGTAATACAAAAGTACCACACTTAATATGGCTCCAAACTGTATACCCACCGTAAACATTTTTGTAAACTCATTGTTTGCAATACCCATAAATGATGATGCAATAACCATATGGCCTGTTGAAGAAATGGGTAAAAACTCAGTTATTCCTTCAATAATTGCAAGGATAATTGCTTGTATTATATTCATGGTTTTATTTAAAGTATTGATTTATAGAGTTTAATCATTGATGATGCGGTAATATCATCCTTAAATTTACTCACATATTGAAAAGTATTTTCTATCATACTTTGCTGAAGATTCTTATCTGCTAGTACTTTCTCAATAGCATTACCAAGTTCGTCGGAGTTGTTTGGGTTAACGTAAATAGTACTTGGCCCCCCTGCTTCTTCAAAACAAGAATCGATTGAGGTAATTATAGGAACTTTACTGTATGCAGCTTCAATAATTGGTATTCCAAAACCTTCAAATAATGAAGGATAAACAAACAATGAAGCAAGTTGATAAAAAATAGGAAGAATATTACTGGGTATACTATCGAAAAAAAGCACCTGAGTATTCATTTTATTGTAAGAAATGAATCGTTGAATTTCATCGAAATGCTTTTTCTTTTTACCAACAACAACAAGCTGAAAATCATTAAATTGCGCTAAATTATTAATAGCTTTCACTAGCTGCATTAAATTTTTTCTTTCTTCAATTGTTCCAACAAACAGTATGAAGTTTTCAGGCAATTTATAAATTGTTCTTATTGCTTCATTTTCTTCTTTTGTATTTGTATTGTAAAAAATTGGGTCGCAACTTTGATATTCAACTTTTATTTTTTCTTCAGGAACTTTATAAAATTCTATTAAATCGCTCTTCGTTTGTTCACTTATAGCAATTACTATATCGGCATCATTACATGCTTGCTTGGCTTTTTTATCATAAATATATGAATCTACTGCAGCGTATAAATGAGGAAATCGCAAATAAATAAGGTCATGAATTGTTACAATTTTCTTTATTTTTTTGCCAATTAATCTTGCAGGTAATTCAGCACTAAGCCCATGATATATATCTAAGTTTTGTTTTAAAAAGTATTTAGGAATTATAAATCTTCTCCATATTGGATGAAAAACATGTGACGTGGATTCACCAGGAGAAATAACCTTTACATTATCTTTTGAAATTAGGTAATTATGAAATCTTGTAGATTCTATAACCGGAGTAAAAGCGGTGTAGTTGTTTTCTGGATAATACTCAATTAATGATTTTAACAGATTGCGCGAATAGTTACCCAAACCACTTCTATTAAGATAAGCTCTTTTTGCATCGAAACCAATATTCATTCGGCAAATATATTACTCTAATTAAATTTAACCCAGATTACGCATTAGAAATTCTATTACAACACAAAACCCCTTCAAAATATGAAGTAAACAACTTTTTCTCATGCATCATATATTCAATATAATTTATTCGTAAAAGTTCATATTTTATTGGGCTTTGGCGCTTCACTACCAACCCCTAGCGCTTAATCTGGGTTTAACCACACACCAAACAAATCTAGTAGACTAAATCATAAATAATATGCGGGTTCTTAAAATTAGGAATAAAGCTTGTGTTCAGCAACACAAATTTGTATGCTTAATAACAAATGAAATAAATTTTAAAAAGGCTCTAAATTGCACTAACTTTTTTGTGCACAAACAATTAATCTCTCTGAATTTAATTCATCAAACCTACCTAATTTATAATCACCTGCATTCCAAATTAGATTTAAGTTTGATGCTTGGAAATAATTTTTAAAATGGTTCAGGCTAATTAACTGAACTTTTTCCTGATACTGATGGATAATGCCATTATCATTGACCTTAATATTTTTAATTACAAACCCATTTTCAATTTTTTTAGTTATCAAAAAATTAATGTTATCAATTTCAGTTTCAAAATTACTAATTAGATTATGTTCGACATAGGCTGCATTTAAGAAATCAATTACAATTAGGCCTTTACTTTTTATTGATTTAGCAATTGATCCAATAGCCTTGTAATTATCCAAGTCGTCTTCAAAATATCCTAAACTTGTAAAAAGATTTATTGCAATATCATAGTAGTTGTATCGGAAAGGCAACCGCATATCATGTTCAAAAAATGTTAGTTTATCAGTTTCAAAAGCAATAGCCTCTTTTATACTCTCGTTAGAAAGGTCAATTCCTGTTACCTCAAATCCTTTACTTGCTAAATATTTAGAATGCCTGCCTTTGCCACAAGCAACATCTAAAATTTTTGAACTTACTTCTAAATTTAACTTTACCAATAAATTGTCTATAAAGGTTTGTGCTTCTTTTTCATCTCTGCCTTTATAAAGCAGGTGATAATATTTGGTATTAAACCAATTTTCAAACCAGCAATTGTTCATTCGTTTTTTTTGCAAATGTATTAATTGATAAGCAAACCAATGCCTAGCACAAATATTTTTTACACTTTGATGTATAAGAAGCCTTGTTAATAATTAATATTGTAAACAAAAAAATAACGATGAACTACACAAGAAAAATTATTTGCTTTATTGTTTTACTTGCTATTAATGCTAATGTAAGTGCTCAAAACCAGTTAATTCTCGCCAAAATAAATAGAACCGAATCAGGAATAAAAATAAGTGAGCCATTAAACATTGGTAATAATAAAGGTTATGATAGCCAACCTTTTTTTTATGAAATGAGCAGAAGCGTTTTGTTCTCATCAAAAGCTGATAGCATACAAACCGATATTTATAAGTATGATATGAATACGAACAAAAAGATTGCTATTACGAAGAACACCGAAAATGAATTTTCACCGTTACTTACTTTTAATAAACAAAATATAAGCTGTGTAAAAGGTAAAGAACAAAGATTGGCCATTTATGATTTAGACGGAAAGAATGAAGATACACTATTCACGCATCCGGACTCTATTGGTTATTACAATTGGATTGCTGATAATAAAATAGTTGCAGTGGTATTAACTAACCCACAAACCTTACAAATAATAAATACCAAAACTAAAGAAACAACAATAGTTGCCGATAAAATTGGAAGAACAATTACACCATTCCTTGATGGCTTTATGTATGTAAAAGAAAATTATAAGGATAAGGGAGTTAACTACATAGTATACGTAGATAAAAATATGCGGCAATCTCCAATGGCGCCATTAAAGAAGGGGAAGGAAGATTTTTGTTTTATGAATGATACACTTTTCACGGTTGAAAACGATACGCTAAAATATACCGATGTAAAAAGTGAAAGAAATTGGGTGTTTGGAGCTGATTTGCGTCAGTTAGGAATGTTTGGAGTTTCAAGATTGGCTGCAAATGACCGTGGCGATAGAATGGTTTTTGTAGCTAAGGAATTTATAGCTCCAATAACTCAAAAAATATTTGAAATGCCTAAGGCCACGCCAGTAAAGAAAAGGAGCGTGAAAAAGAGTTGAACTTTGAAAAGAATACCATTATTTTCAATAAATAATTTTGTGTAGTAAAAAAAAGGTTTAGTTTTGCGCTCCCGAATAAGAACATAGGTTCTTCAATTTGATACATCATAATTGTTAAAAATAAACGGAGTGGTAGTTCAGTTGGTTAGAATACTGCCCTGTCACGGCAGGGGTCGCGGGTTCGAGTCCCGTCCACTCCGCATCAAAAGCTTCGCATTACTATGCGAGGCTTTTTTGTTTCATAGTAGCTTTACGACCTTTGTATATTGGAAAAAAGGTTTGATTTAATGTTTTTTATGGTAACGGAAAAAGTTTTAAACCATGCATGATTTTTTTTGAATCACTAATGGTTTGGAAAATACCCCGTTGCTGGTAGTTTGTCGTTAAGCGAAGTTTCATAACTTTGCTTTGCTAAACGTCAATTTCTAACCGCGTAAGCAGCATCTTCTGTGATATGTTTAATAGAATTAAATAAAAAAATTACTAATTATAAATTGATAATAATAAAATCCTTTGAAACATTATGTTTGTAAAACTTAATAATAATTAAAGTGCTGAATGTTGAAACGGAACGGCAAAGCCCTCAACGGAGTTAATTTTTTAATTATTTTTCTGGAGAAAAATGTTTAATAGTGGGTAGTTTTGAAACTACCCACAACATATTTTATTATGATAACAAACTACGAGGAACGGGGTAATTTCGCACAAAATAAAACAAATTATCAACTATATACAGGTAATTTTGCAAAAGGTTTTTATCATATTTGCTTGTATGAAAACGGAGTGCAAACCGATTGTAAGAAACTAATAATAAATTAATAAAACGTTCATAGCCAAACCATTATATGGTTTGGCTATATTTTAAAAATGAAAAAGAAGATAATTATACTTGTACTTTTAATATTAAATACTCCAATATTTGCCCAAACAAGTAAGTATTTTAACAAACATTGGGGGCAGCTTGCTCCCTTATATGACGGTGCAACCAATGTATTGCAATTGCCTGACTCTAC
>JBEIDK010000073.1:0-15408 GCA_040383485.1 Flavobacteriales bacterium | reverse complement strand
TTTCGGTTTTTTCATTATTGCATAAATTTCAACAATGAATCCAATAATAATAACAATAGGAGAAACCGTTAATCTTTGCTTATTGAAAATTTCAGGATTAAATAATGTAGGGTCCTCACTGCCACCGCCAACCATAAGAAGGTAGCCTAAAAAAATAATAGCAACACCAATAATCATTAAAATATAATTCTCGCGCGTGAAAACAAAAGTGTCTTTATTATTACTCATAATGTAGTTTTATTTTTTTCAAAAGTGTATAATATTTTCAATTATACAAGTACTTAATCAAGTTTTTTATACAATTAGTTATAACAAAAGTCATAAAAAGATTTAAAATTAACTTCTGGCAAGGATATAAAATGACTTTATGTGGTTATTTGTTTTTAAAATACTAGATTTCACCTATGGCCAAAATCATTTGTAGTAACCAAATAAAAATATTGTGTTTTTTTATAATAATTATTTTTAGTGGGTGTTTTCGAAAGTACACAATGTCCCCAAAAGAAATAAATAAGTACTACCTATCTCATCAACCAAAGCCAAACTTTTATAGTTACGACACTTTAGGTCGTCATGTTTTTTACGCTTTCGCAAATGAGCAAAGAACAGATTTGCCATTACTAATTATGATTCATGGTGCACCAGGCGCTTGGTATGGATATATTCGTTATTTAGAGGATACGTTTTTGCTAAATAGATTTAGGATAATTTCCGTTGATAGAATAGGTTATAATAATTCTTTAAAGTCAGGAGTAGAGACTAGTATTGAAAACCAAGCTATAGGATTGTTACCTCTATTAAAATTGAGGGGCAAAGAAAAATGTTATATTGTTGGTCGTTCCTATGGAGCACCAATAGCTGCAAGAATTTCATTATTAGAGCCCAAAAATGTTGATGGTTTATTATTGATTTCTTGTGCTTGTGATCCTAATCAAGAAAAGTTTTGGTGGTTTTCTAAACCAATTTATTATCCACCCCTTAGATGGTTATTTCCTAAAATGATTAAGCATGCAAGTGATGAAAAATTTGAGCACAAAAAGGAATTACTAAAAATGTTGCCAAATTGGAAACGTATTGCTCAACCTTCAATTATATTGCAGGGAGCAAAAGATTTTATTATTTACCCAACCAATGGAAATTTTGTTGATTCAATGCTGGTAAATTCCCCACATAAATATTTATTGTTACCCGATAACGGACATTTAATAAGTAATGAAAATCCTGAAGTAATTAGAATGTCTTTAAAAGATTTAATATTGATGAACAAATAAATTATACTTTAAAGATGTAATTGATTTGAACTTATTTTTATTTAGGTTTGTTTTTATTCCGTAGTAAAATATGATAAGAAATACCTCTTTTTTAGACACTCCAATTGAGTTTGCTAAAGGTATTGGTCCGCAAAAGGCTGAGGTATTAAAAGCTGAATTACATATTTTTACATTCGGCGATTTGCTTTTTCATTTTCCTTATAGGTATGTTGACCGTACAGCTTTTCACACAGTTGCCGATTTAAACGAAGAACTTTTAAACGCACAAATTATTGGAACTATCAATACCATAGCTGTTACCGGCGATGGTGCAGCAAAGCGTTTAGTTGCCAACCTAATTGATAGTAAAGGACAATCTCTTGATTTGATTTGGTTTAAAGGTATTAATTGGGTTAAAAACTTTTTAAAAAGTGGAAGTCAATACATTGCTTTTGGTAAGCCGACTGTTTTTAAATCTAAATTCAGTATTGTTCATCCCGAAATTGAGTTAGTAAGCGAAACCCAAGAAATTAATAATAGTTTACAGCCTTTATATAATACTACTGAGAAAATGAAAGTTAGATTTTTAGACAGTAAAAATCTTAGCAAGGCAATTAAAATTTTAATCCATCAAATAGAGGAAAATATTCCTGAATTTCTACCCCAACGTTTAGTAGAACAATTAAAACTAATATCAAGAACTAGTGCAATCATTAATATTCATAATCCTAAAAATATTGAAGAGTTAAATGCAGCTCAAAAGCGATTAAAATTTGAAGAATTATTTATCATTCAAATCAAATTATTGCAACAAAATTTGCTAAATAAACAAATCTATCAAGGCTTTCATTTTCCTAAAATAGGAGAGTACTTTAATACTTTTTACAAAGAAAAATTACCTTTCGAATTAACTACAGCTCAAAAAAAAGTACTGAGAGAAATTAGAAATGATTTTAGTAGTAGTAAGCAAATGAATAGACTATTGCAAGGTGATGTAGGAAGCGGAAAAACAATGGTTTCATTGCTTTGTATGCTTATGGCCAAGGACAATAATTTTCAAAGTTGCCTCATGGCTCCAACTGAAATTTTAGCAAATCAACATTATACAAGTATTAAAGAATATTTATCTGGTACAGGGGTAACTGTAGCCTTATTAACAGGCTCTTCAAAAAAGAAGGAACGTGTGTTTTTACATGAAAATTTAAGAAATGGTTCAATTGATATTTTAATTGGGACGCATGCGTTGATTGAAGATGAAGTTCAATTTCATAATTTAGGGCTTGCAGTTATTGATGAGCAACACAGATTTGGTGTAGAACAAAGAAGCAAACTTTGGAAAAAAAATAAATTACATCCCCATGTATTAGTAATGACTGCTACTCCTATACCTAGAACTTTGGCTATGACTTTATATGGTGATTTAGATATTTCAATTATTGATGAATTACCTCCAGGAAGAAAGCCAATAGCTACCACCCACCGCTATGATAATGCTCGTTTAGCTGTTTTTGGTTTTATGCGCGAGCAAATAAAATTAGGTAGGCAAGTTTATGTTGTTTACCCACTTATAAAGGAAAGTGAACACATGGATTACAAGGATTTAATGGATGGTTTCGCAAGTATCACAGCTGCATTTCCATTACCCGATTATAAAGTAAGTGTAGTTCATGGTAAAATGAAAAATTCTGATAAAGATTTTGAGATGCAGCGTTTTGTAAAAGGAGAAACTAATATTTTAGTTGCCACAACAGTTATTGAAGTAGGAGTAAATGTGCCAAATGCAAGTATTATGATTATTGAAAGTGCTGAAAAATTTGGATTGTCACAGTTGCATCAACTAAGAGGCAGGGTAGGAAGAGGTGCAGAACAATCATATTGTATATTGATGACCAGCTACAAACTCAGTGCAGATGCAAAAAAACGACTTGAAACAATGGTAAGAACAAATGATGGTTTTGAAATAGCTGACGTAGACATGCAGCTTAGAGGACCAGGAAATATTGAAGGAACTGAACAAAGCGGGGCATTAGACCTGAAGATTGCCGATTTGTTAAAGGACCAGCAAATTTTAATTACAGCACGACATCTTGCAAGTGAAATTTTAAAGGATGATTCGGAATTGCAAAAACCTGAAAACATATCATTAGCAAGCTTTTTATCTGAAATGAAAAATAAAAAAAACAATTGGAGTAGAATTAGTTAATTACGATTTATATACTTAAATAAGTATTCAATCAACTATCTTTATTTTTAAAAATTAAAATTTCAAATTGAAATACACTAGGCTCAACATATTTAACAGAAGTTTTCTATACTTTTTGGTTGGTTTCCTTTCATTATTTCTTTCTTGGTATAGAATTCAATCAATTAAATTTCCAATAGATGATAAGCAGTTTAAGCAAAACTGTATTGATGCGTTAACGCTAAAAAAAAACACCTTAAATGATAAGAAAAGTATTATTAATAGAGCAATTTATAACGACTCCATAAATAATTTATTTTCAATTTTTAATGCCAAGGTATGTTCTGAATTGGATAATTTGAATTTAGCAGTTCAAATATATAATAGTGACACCTTAGTTTTTTGGACAAACAATAAAATTGCTGGATTTAAAAATAATATAAAATCCAATCAAGTTATTAGGTTGCAAAACGGATGGTACTATTTTTATAAAGAGAAAACCAAAGAGTATGACATTGTTTATTCTATAAAGATTAAGGATCAATTTACAGTTCAAAACCAGTTTTTAAAGGATAATTTTTTGTTGTTTAATCTCAAAAACACTAATGTTCTAATTACTAATCAAAATGTTTTAAAGTCAAATAATAGAAGTAAGGATTTAATTATTGATGGTAAGTATTTGTTTTCATATCAGTTAATTTCAAACGAATTAGGTCATTCTAAAGATTTATTCTCATTCATTTTAATCTTAATTTCATTCATATCATTCCTTCATTTCATTAGGCTTTTTACTTTTAAAATTATTACAAGTAAAGTTTATGCTTTATTAATATTTGTTTTTATTGTAATTGTTTTTAGAGCAATTTTACTTCAATTTAATACAGATTCTTTTTGGAATGAGCTTTCTTTATTTGACCCTTCTACATTTGCAATTAGTTCATATAATCCATCATTAGGAGACTATTTAATAAACACTATTATATTTTACTATTTTATTAATACCATATTTTCACAGTTTAGCCTAATTGTATACAATAAACTAAACCAAAGAATACAGATAATCATTTCAATTATCTGTTTAATATCACTTTCATTTTTGTTTACTCATTACGTTTCTGTCTTAGTAATAGATTCTAATGTCAACTATAATTTCAACAATTTTATTGAGCTTAATACCAATACATTTATAGCCATTTCAATCATAGCTATATTATCAAATTCCTATTATCTTTTAGCAATATTTTTCTTGAAACGTATAGTTTCTCAAGTTGCAATGAGTGAGCTGATTTTTTTATTTTCATCGTTACTTTTTGTTTGGTTAGTTTTAATATTTACCCAATATAACCTCGGGGCTTCAAATTTTTTTTTTATCGCAGTAATTTTAATTTTCTGCTATTTATTTAATAGGGCACAGATAATTAATAATAGCTATTCTAAAGTTGTTGCTTTTATCTCTGTTTTTGCAATATGGTCAAGCATTATTATCAATAATCAATTAATATCAAAAAAGGAACAAACAGCTAAAATTTTAGCAGAAAAGTTATCCTTGGAAAAAGATATTGTTGCAGAAAATTTATTCAATGAAGTTTCAAAAAAAATACAAGGAGATAGCATACTAATTAATGATTTATATAGGAAGGAAAAACAAAAGCAAACATTTTTTAAACGATTAATAGAGAAGTATTTTAATGGTTATTGGGAAAAGTTTGAGACAAAAATGTATGTATATGATTTGCAGTGTAATCAGATTGCAAAATCGGCAAATGCAAATGATGAGAAACTAACTGTATTTGAAGAAGTATGTGGCAGAAAAGAACTATTGTCAAGTGCGCAAAATTTATTCTATGTTCCTACTGAAAATGACGAGGATGCTGGTTTGTTATGTAAGTTTATTTTTAATAAGGATAGCAATAAAAAAGAACCATTAACATTATATATTCAGTTTACAATTAAATACAATGCTGATGAAATTGGATTTCCGTCATTACTTCTTGATAATAAAATAGGACAAGCAAAGGAAAAATTCAACGATTTCTCTTATGCAAAGTATCGTTACAATTTACTAATTCCGATAAGTAAAAACAATCTTTATAATTACTCTTTAAATTCAAATTTTATTAAAGAGCCAGAAATTGATAAACAATTGATTTTGAACAATGGCTATTTTAATTATCAAGATTTTCGACATTACTTTTATAAGCCATATAAATCCTCCACATATTTAGTTAGTTTTAAATACTTAACTTTTTTTGAAAAAATCACTTCTTCATCTTATCTTTTTGTAATTTTTATATTGCTTTTTTCATTAAAGTATTTTGTTGAGAATTGGAATGAAATGTCTTGGCCTAATTTGGATACTCTAAACAAAAAAATAAGACTTGTTCTTATATCTTCTGTTGTGCTTGGCTTGTTAATATTAGCCGTTATCGCTACTTACTTTTTTGTTTCATATTTTAATTATGATAAAAACAATAATCTCACCGATAACATACGTTCACTACTAATAGAGTTAGAAAATAAATTTGGTGACGAAAAATTATTACAAAATTCAAATACCGAATACTATAATTACCTTTTATCAAAATCTTCAAATGTTTTTTTTAATGATATTAACCTGTATGATTTAAAAGGCAATTTGATTGCATCCTCAAGATTTAAAATATTTGATGAAGGAATTTTAGGAACAAAAATTAATAATATTGCATTTAATGAATTGACTTTTAATAAAGAAGCAAGGTTTCTTAATAAGGAGTCTATAGGTAACTTAAATTATGTTTCTGTTTATATTCCATTTCTTAATAACAGCAATAATTTAATTGGCTATATTCATATTCCATTCTTTGACAAAGAGAATATACTCAAAAAAGAAATGTTTAATCTGTTAGCTACGGTAATTAATATTTATTTTATACTATTCGTTTTCATTGCAGTTTTGGCTTGGTGGATGACAAACAAAATAACATACCCTTTAACGGTTTTAAAAGATAGGTTTGCCAACATTGATTTAAATAAAAATAATGCAATTATAGAATGGAATACCAATGATGAAATTGGTGGTGTAGTTAAAGAGTATAATAAAATGGTTATTCAGTTAAATGATAGTGCCAATAGATTGGCTCAAAATCAAAGAGAACTTGCATGGAGAGAAATGGCAAAGCAAGTAGCTCATGAAATAAAAAATCCGCTCACACCAATGAAGCTAAATGTACAATTTCTTCAACAAAACATGCAGCTAAATGGAGATTTGTTTAAAGAAAAATATAGTAAAGTTGCAATTTCTCTGATTGAACAGATAGATAGTTTGGCAAATATTGCGAGTGATTTTTCAAGTTTCGCACAAATAGCAAAGAATAATCCTGAAAGAATTAACTTAATGGAAATTACGGGAACTGTAATTGAATTATTTAAAAGCCACATTAATGTAGAAATTGAATTTACTCCTTCTCAAAATCCTTGTTTTATTTATGCAGATAAAGACCACATATTAAGGGTCCTTAATAATTTGATTAATAATGCTATTCAAGCTGAAAATAAAAATAAATTAAAAAGGATTAAAATTGAAATTTTGAATGTTGATGACATAATAAAATTAGAAATTTCTGATAATGGTTCAGGCATTTCTGAAGAAATGAAAGATAAAATATTTAAACCTTACTTTACTACCAAAAATAGTGGATCTGGTTTAGGATTGGCTATGGTTCGTCAAATTATAGAAGGCATGGAAGGAAAAGTATATTTTGATAATTTACTTTCTGGTGGTGTAAAGTTTACTATTGAATTAAAAAAAATAAATTAATTATAAATAAGTATGACAAAAATTACAATTAAATCAAACAGCGCAATTATGGTAGAAGGTGAATTCCAAATTGTAGACTCTGAGGGTAACAAATATAATTTAAATGGAAGAGAAAAAGTTTCGCTTTGCAGATGCGGACTTAGCAAGATAAAACCATTTTGCGATGGAGCACATAAAGGAAACTTTGAAAGTGAAGCAATTGCATTTAATTGGGAAAAGAAAGTTTAATGTTGCTAGTCAAATTCTCAAACTTCAGTAATAAATTATATTTGTATAATTAATTAAGCAATGTTTAAATATTTATTTACTTCATTAATCCTTATCTTATTTATTTCTTCAGCAAGCGCTCAAAACCTTATAAAAGAGTTTAGTGCTGATGAGTTGCAGTTTCCCAAGGAGCTAAAAGAGTTTTTTAAAACTGCTCCGGATGAAAAAGCTGGACGTGATTTTATTGAAAATTTTTTAGATAATTATTGGAAGAAAGAGCAGGTAAAATTTGACGAATCTGAAAAGGAATATATTTATAAAACTTGTAATTGGATGTTGAAAAAACGACTGAAGGCAACCCCCGATTTTAAAGCTTTTTTAAATACTATGATTGCATTTAAAGATGGCAAAAAGGATGGTAGAACTTATGTTCTTTGGCAAAAAGCAATTGAAAAATTACAAGGCGCCAAAACACTAACCGCTTTTAGTAATTATATTGCAATGTCAGAGAATTTGTTTGCAAATAATGTTATTTATAAGTCATTTACTACTCAATGGAAAGCATCTTCAAATGATTGGAGTTTAGAATTTGATTCAGTACCAACAGTTAAGTTTAAAGAAACAGATATTGCTTGTTTTACAATTGGCGATAGCTTAGTCTTGCATAAAACAATTGGTACCTATTTTCCTGTAACTTTTAAGTGGATTGGTAAAGGAGGTATCGTAGATTGGAAGCGAGCAGGATTAGATGATTCAAAAATCTATGCTGAATTAAATAATTACCTTATTGACTTTAAGAAGAGTGGATATGAAGCAGATTCGGTTGTATATCATAATCCAAACTATTTTGATAAGTCATTGGTAGGTGTTTTAAAAGACAAGGTTTTAAGTGATAGGAATGATGCAAATGCTCTTTATCCCGAGTTCAATAGTTATGATAAACGATTACAAATAAAAAACATTTTTAAAGATGTAGATTATGATGGCGGGTTTGCAGTAAAGGGAGCAAAGGTAATTGGAGCTGGGAATTCTGAAAACCCTGCATTTTTTAAATTTTATAGGGATAATAAGTTATTCCTATCGGTTACGGCAAAGTCATTTATTTTAAGGCCTGATAAAATTTTTTCAGAACGTGTTGCCGCAACTTTTTATTGGGAGAACGACTCAATGTACCATCCCGGTTTACCCTTTAAATTTTTAGTTAAGGAACGAGAAGTATCTATGATTAGGGACAATACCGGTATTGCCCAATCACCATTCTATAATACTTTTCATAAAGTTGATATGTATTTTGAAGAGTTATTTTGGAGAATGGATCAACCAAAAATAGATATGAAAATGATTATTGGCGCCAATGAAAGTAATGCCAATTTTGAATCAGCTAACTACTTTAGAGACATTAGATGGGAGAGAATTCAAGGAGCACAAGATGTAAATCCATTGTTCAGAATTAAAGCTTATGCAAAGCAAATAGGCAGCAATACTATTGATGTTGATGGTTTAGCTAAATTTATGAATATGGCACCTGCTGAGGTTTATCCATTTACCGTTGGTTTAGCTATCAAAGGTTTTGTAACATACATAGATGGGCAAAAAAAATTTATTTTAAAAGAAAAACTACTTGATTACCCATTGTATAAAATGGCCAAAAAAGATTACGACGTTATTGAGTTTAATTCAAGTTTGCCTGGTGATAAAATTAATGCAAGCATTAATTTGTTGAATTTTGATTTAAAGATTAATGGTGTTAAACAAATTTTCTTAAGTGATTCACAAAAAGTAAATATTACTCCAACCAACGGTCAAATCACGCTTAAAAAGAATAGAGATTTTGCATTCGCCGGTGTTGTTGATGCTGGAAGATTTACCTTTTATGGAAAGGAGTTTTCTTTTGAGTATGATAAGTTTAAAATAAATTTAAAAAATACCGATTCACTAAAAATAAAAGTTCGTTCAAAAACAAAAGATGAATATGGAGAATTTCCATTGGTTGAAGTGAAAACTGCCATAGAAAGTATTGAGGGAGATTTATTAATTGATAATCCAAATAATAAATCAGGTAGGATTAACTTTCCGGAATACCCCGTATTCAATTCTAAAAAAGATTCATACGCCTATTGGTCAAAGAGAAGTGTGCAAAGAGGAGTATATACAAAGGATAAAGTTTACTTTCACCTTGAACCATTTACCATTGATAGTTTAGATAATTTTACTGATGAAGCTTTGCACTTTGCAGGTGATTTTGAAAGTGGCGGAATTTTCCCGAGCATACATGAAAATTTAATTTTAATGCCAGATTACTCACTAGGTATTAATACTGTTACAGCTGGCTTGCCAACCTATGCAGATAAAGGTAAGTTTGAGTCAAGAATAACAATGAGTAACCGAGGGCTAAGGGCTGATGGCACATTAAATTATGTTACTTCAACATTTAAATCAGATGATTTTGTTTTCTTTCCTGATAGTATGAATGCTACTGTTCAATCATTTGAAGAACGCTCTCAAGCAAGTGATCCTGAATTTCCGCAAGCAAGTTCTTCCAATAACTATATTCATTGGATGCCATACAAAGATTTTATGACCATTAAAGAAAAAGACAAAGCTATCGAAATGTATGACGGTAAATCACAGTTTCATGGCCAACTTACATTATCACCCAAAAAGCTAACAGGTAATGGCAAATCAGTTTTTTATAAGGCAAGCCTTACTTCCATTTTACAAGTTTTCAAGAAAGAAACATTCGACGCTGATACATGCGATTTTGATATGCAAAATTTATCCGAAGATTCAACAGGGATAGCATTTATGAGTAAGAATTTAAAAGCACATATTGATTTTAACAATAGGGTTGGCGACTTTACAAGCAATGGCGGTGGCAGCTATGTGAACTTCCCTGTGAATCAATACCTGTGTTTTATGGACAATTTTAAATGGTTCATGGAAAAAGCAAATGTGGAACTAAGTGCCAGTGAAAATGTAAAACAAAACATAGGTACAAACGATGATTTAGATTTAACAGGTGCTGAGTTTATTTCTACACATCCTGAACAAGATTCTTTAAGATTTTTATCGCCAAGAGCAAAATATGATTTGAGAAAAAATATTATTTCATGTGCAGAAGTGAGGTATATGAATGTTGCTGATGCAAGAATTTATCCAGACAGTGGTAAAGTTATAATTTATAAAAAGGCGAAGATTGAAACGCTTAAAAATGCAAAGATATTAGCTAACACTACAACAAAGTACCACGAAATGTTTGATGCTACTGTTGATGTTTTTGGACGAAAACAGTACGATGGTATTGCAAATTATAATTACATTGATGAATTAAAACAAGTGCAAAAATTACACTTCGATAAAGTTTCAACTGATGCAACTGGACAAACTGTAGCAACTGGAAATATTAGCGATTCTCTAGCATTTGAGCTAAGTCCCGCCTTTGAATATAAAGGTAAAATATCATTACAAGCCTCCATTCAAAATTTGTTTTTCAAAGGTGCATTCCGCATCAAACATGATTGTTCAAGGTTAGTAAAAGCTTGGGTGCAGTTTGACGCAGATGTAAATCCTGCCGATGTATATATACCAATTAGTGATAGGCTTGTCGATATAAATAACTTGAGCGTTGGCGCAGGAATGAATTTAAGTACCGACTCATTACACGTTTACCCTTCATTTTTAAGCAATAAACGCCAGGCAAGCGACCCTGAAATAGCTTCTGCATTTGGTTTTCTTTTTTACGATAAAAAAACAAAAGAGTATAAAATTGGTAGTAAGGAAAAAATAAAAGAAATTAATTTTCCAGGTGATTATGTAAGTATTAATACAACTGAATGCAAGGTATATGCAGAAGGTAGAATGTTCTTAACTCACAATACAGGTCAAGTTAAATTACAGTCATGGGGTATTGGAGAACATAATTTAATAAGTGACACGTGCAAATTTGAAACTGTTATTGCCCTTGATTTCTTTTTTGAAAATGGACTCATAAAAGACTTCGGAGAAAAATTAGAAAAGGCTACAACCCTCGAAGGAACCCCTCTTAACAGACCAATATTTGAACGTTGTCTAAGAATGATGTTAGGAAAAGAAATTGCTGATAAATTAGTTTCTCAAGTAAACTTATATGGTGCTTTCAAAAAAATACCTGATGAGTTAGAACATAATTTCTTCTTTAATGATGTAAAGATGAAGTGGAACCCTGAAACGCGTTCATTCATAAGTGTTGGTAAAATTGGCTTAGGTAGTATTTATAAAAATCAAATGAATAAATACTTAAATGGAAAAATTGAAATTATTCAGAAAAAAAGTGGAGATTCTTTTACTATTTATTTAATGGATGATAACAACAATTATTTATTTTTTCAGTATGCTCAAAATCAAATGCAAGCTTTTAGCAGTGATGAAAAATTCAATACAGCACTGCGTGAATTAAAGCCAGAAAAACGCAAGTCTGAAAAAGAAAAGGAGCCTACATTTACTTTTCAATTAGGCAGTAGTTCTGCTGTTACAAAGTTTTTAAAGAAGTTTAAAGAGCAATAATCATTTTTTACAATTCAATATTTACTAGTTTAAAGTTTATTAGAACATTTAAGAAATAGAAATGCAAATATTAAGTAAATTATTATACTATCTCATTATTTATCCGATTTCTAAATTGCCATTTGGGGTACTTTATATTATTTCAAATTCCTTTTATTATCTCATTTTCTATGTTTTTCCGTACCGTAAAAAAGTTGTAAAGCAAAATTTACAAATTGCGTTTCCTCAATTGAATGAACATGAAATAAATTTAATTTGTAAAAAATTTTATAAACATTTTTGTGATATTGTAGTTGAAACGATTAAAGTATTTAGCATTGATGAAGAGACACTTCACAAGCATTTACATATTGTAAACCCAGAATATTTAATTAAGTATCACAACCAGAACAAAAGCGTTATTCTTGTCACGGGGCATTATGCCAACTGGGAATGGGCGGCGCTTGCTTTTACTGGAAAAACTACCTTTAAAACAATGGGCATTTTCAAGCCTCTTTCAAATAATTTTTTTAATCAACTTCTAATCTCTTCAAGAGGAAAATTCGGTTGTGAACTTTGCGCCCCAAAACAAGTAGGTGTTTTTATAGAAAATCATAAAGAACAACAGTATGCTTATGGTTTTATTGCTGACCAAAATCCAAGTAACATAAGCAAAGGACATTGGATGGAGTTTTTTGGCAAGCAAGTGCCTGTAAATTATGGGCTAGAAAAATATGCAAAGAAATATGATATGCCAGTTGTTTTTGGAAAAATATTGAAACAGAAAAGAGGATATTATACTATGGAATATATTGAGTTAACTGATGCGCCTAACTCTTTTAAGGACGGAAAAATTTGTGAAATGTTCATGAAGTTTTTAGAACAAATAATTAAAGAAGAACCTCAATATTGGCTTTGGACACATAAACGTTGGAAACACTCCCCAAAAAAAAATAAACCCTCTGAATTCTAATTCAATCTTAACTAAGAACAAATATTTTTTTTACTTTGTAGCACATGAATTCAGAAAATAATAAGAAAAGAGTTGCAGTTTTAGGCTCCACAGGTTCAATAGGTACACAAACTTTAGAAGTAATAGCAAATCAAACTAAGGATTTGCAATTAGAAGTATTATCAGCATTTAATAATGCTGAATTATTAATAGAACAAGCAATTAAATATTCTCCAAATGCAGTTGTAATTGGCAACGATGCTCACTATCTAAAAGTAAAAGAAGCATTAGCGAAAACTGATATAAAAGTATTTGCTGGAGAACAAGCTCTGTGCGAAATAGTTGCATGGGATACTATTGATATTGTGCTTACTAGCATGGTTGGTTATGCTGGCTTAAAACCAACATTGGCAGCAATTGAAGCAGGTAAAAATATCGCTTTAGCTAATAAGGAAACTCTTGTAGTGGCTGGTGATTTAGTAACCAAGTTAGCATTGCAAAAAGGGGTTAATATATATCCGGTTGATAGCGAGCATAGTGCTATTTTTCAATGTTTGGCTGGTGAGTTCGACAATCAAATAGAAAAAATTTATTTAACAGCTTCAGGTGGGCCTTTTAGAGGTAAAAAAGTAGATGATTTATTACAAATTACAAAAGCACAAGCGCTTAAACACCCAAATTGGGTAATGGGTGCTAAAATAACAATTGATTCAGCAAGCCTTATGAATAAAGGCCTTGAGGTTATTGAAGCCAAATGGCTATTTGCCCTTAAGAATGAACAAATTGATGTTATTGTACATCCTCAATCTATTATTCATAGTATGGTGCAGTTTACTGATGGCAGTATAAAAGCACAGTTAGGTTTGCCAGATATGAAGCTTCCGATTCTTTATGCTTTGGGATATCCTAAAAGATTACCCACTAATTATCCTCGCTTTAATTTTGCTGACTATCCTTCATTTACCTTTGAAAAACCTGATTTAGATACATTTCGAAATTTAAAGTTAGCTTTTATCGCACTTGAGAAAGGAGGCAATATGCCTTGTATTTTAAATGCTGCAAATGAGATTGCGGTTGCCAAATTTTTGAAGGATGAAATTGGATTTTTAGAAATGAGTGCATTAATAGAAAGCGCAATGAATAAAACCACTTTTATTCAGAACCCAAACTATGAAGATTATGTAAAAAGCGATTTTGATGCAAGAGCACATGCCTCGGAGTGGAAAAAGTAAAAATCAATTTAATTATAAATGTATTTAATTGTTTTTGATTCAAACTCTGATATTTACCAGTGGGTTCTGTTTCCACTTTTTATTTTTGTTTGTAGAATTTGTGATGTTTCACTTGCAACATTACGTAGTGTATTATCAGCGAAAGGTAAAAAGAAAATTGTACCATTCATTGGTTTTTTCGAAGTGCTTTTGTGGATTCTGGCAGTTAGTTCAATTTTAAAAAATTTGAACAATGTAATGTGTTACATTGCCTTTGCTAGTGGCTATTCTGTTGGTATATACGTAGGTTTAGTTATTGAAGAAAAGTTAGCAATTGGAACGCAAGTTTTGAGAATTATTACGAACCAGAATTCCACCCAAATTGTTGATGCATTGAATGCTGAAGATTATGGTGTTACATGCGTAAATGCAGAAGGTGCTCGAGGGCCAGTTAAAATGATTTTTACAATAGTAAAACGTAAAGAAGTGCCTCATGTCATAGATATTATTCATAAGTATCAACCAAATGCTTTTTACAGTATTGAAGATTGTAAAAATGCTAGTCAAGTAAGATATGATAGCTCTAAAAGTTTAAACGCTAAATGGAGTTTATTAGGATTATTGAAGAAGTAAACTCATTTCTATAATATCAGAAAAAAGATTCTATTTTTTTCAGTATTGCCTCTAATTGCGGAAACACCTTTTATTATTTATCGAAATAGTTAGGTATTAATAAAAAAATGGATACAATTATTAAATGATAAAGATTATTAAGTAATTTTTAATATTTTTGGTATTATATTTCAATAAAAAAAACAATGATTAAAAAATTACTTTACTTTTCTTTTGCCTTATTTTCAATAAATATAAGTGCTCAAAATCGTGTACTTCACCTTTCTAATTCTCAGCCAACTGCAACCTCAAAAGCCATTTCTAATGTGCCACTAACGAGGAATTGTGCATCTTCTGAATATTTAGAAAAGCAACTAGCAAAACACCCTGAACTCAAACAAAAAAGATTGGATGCACTCAAACAAATTGCCGATAAAGTAGCTTTGATGGATGTTAACAAAAGCAAATCTAATGTTGTGCATACAATACCAGTAGTAGTTCATGTGGTATATAATAATGCAAACGAAAATATTTCAGATGCACAAATACTTTCTCAGATAGCAGTTTTAAACAAAGATTTTCGAAAGTTAAATACTGACTTTAATAATACTATAAACAATGCTTTTGGTAATGTAGGGTCCGATGCTCAAATCGAATTTTGCATGGCACAACGCGAC
>JBEIDK010000072.1:0-15483 GCA_040383485.1 Flavobacteriales bacterium | reverse complement strand
TTTAGCGATGCAATGGTAAACATTGGCAGTTGCTATGGCTCAATGCAGAAATATGAAGAGTCGATTATTTATTTTAAAAAGGCAATTGATATTTCTCCTGACAATTCAAAAGCATATTTTTTTATGAGTAAAAGTTATGGCTTTTTAGGTAACAAACAGGAGGCAGATGCCGCAATGGCTCAAGCAAGAATGATTGATCCTAATCTTAAATAAAATTTTCATTCAAGCATATTTGATAAATCTACAAAGGCCTCCCAACTCAATTGTTCTGCGCGCTTATTAAATATTTCGTTCTCCAATACTTGTAATTTATTGTTGCGCTGTGCAATTTGCTTTAAGCCATTCCTTAATGTTTTTCTTCTTTGATTAAAGGCTGCCTTAATAATTTCTTTGAAAAATATCTCATTACAATTTAGCGATGTATTTTCTTTGTGTATCATACGCATTACTCCTGATTTTACTCTTGGTGGAGGGTCAAATTCTAATTCACTTACTGTAAAAAGATACTCAATATTATAAAATGCTTGAAGCAGTACGCTTAAAATTCCATATTCTTTATTGCCAGGTTTTGATGCAACCCTAGCAGCTACTTCTTTTTGAAACATGCCAGAAAAAACTGGCACTTTATTATGATTTTCGAAAACTTTAAAAAGTATTTGGGTGGAAATGTTATATGGATAGTTACCAATTACTGCAGTTGGCTTATCAAACATTTCCTGCATATCAAACTGTAAAAAATCACCTTCAATAATTCTATTTTCTAGTTCTGGGAAGTTTTCTTGAAGGTAAGGAACGCTATCACGGTCAAGTTCTACAACAAATAATTTATTGCCGAAGTATGACAATAAGTATTTTGTTAAAACACCCATTCCAGGACCAATCTCAACTACTTTTTCAAATGAATCATAACCAACTATCGAATGTGCAATAGTTTCAGCAATCTCCTCATTCTTTAAAAAATGTTGACCTAAAAATTTTTTAGCTCTTAATGTTTGCAAAGTATTTTTGTTCAAAGAAACAAAAACAAATAGCGATTTTATAATCTGTTATTTTTTATTTTTATTTGGATGTACCAACATTATAACCAATTTGAAAAAGATTAAAAACTATTTTAACTTATCGACTCGAGAGAATAGAGCAACAAATATTATTTTAATTTTTCTTGTTTTATTATGCAGTATTAGGTTATTGCTCCCATATTTAGATTATAACACGACAGTTGATTTTTCATTGTTTAAAAAGGAAATTGAAGATTTTGAGAAATCAGAAATATATGATACATTAAGTTATGACAATAATTATGTTTCTAATTTTTCTAAGGATGACAAGCCATATTATAGCGAAGTTCAACTTTTTGCTTTCGACCCAAATACAATAGATAGTAGTTCGTTTTTGCAATTGGGTTTAAGTCCAAAACAAACAAAAATAGTTTGTAATTTCAGAAGAAAGGGAGGCCGTTTTTACAATAAAGAAAGCTTTAAAAAAATATACGGAATCAATCCCAAATTATTTCAATCTCTTGAACCATATATTACAATTGCTGATAATAAGACAGATATACCAAAGAATGAAAAATTGCCCACTAATGATAGCTTATCTAAATTTAAACAAACATTCACAAAATCAAACCAAGAAGATTTAATAATTGAAATAAATGATGCCGACACAACACAGTTAAAAAAATTGCCAAGTATTGGAAGCACATTTGCCAAAAGACTTGTTGCTTATAGAGATAGGTTGGGCGGATACATTAATAAAAGACAGTTCTATGAAGTTTATGGAGTTGATACTATTCTTTTTCAGATTTTAGATAAGCACTTAGTTGTTGATACAAACAATATAAAAAAGACCAACATTAATACTGTTTCTATTTATACCTTAAAAAACTTTCCATATCTTAAATTTTCTCAAGCAAGTGGGTTAATAAGATACAGAGACAATCATGGTAGTTTTGGTAAAATTTCAGATTTAAAAAAGTGTATTCTTATTGATGAATTGACCTATAAAAAAATGCGCCCTTATTTTAAAACAAATGACTAAAACACGTAGAAAACATTTTGCCAGTTTATTAATGAGCATACTAATTCTAATTTTATTAGTTATCAATTTTAATTCTTGCAAGCAAAACCATAAATTAGAAGATAAAAAATTTGATAAAAAATGGACAGGGAGTTGGCTTTGCATGAATGTTTTTGATAGTTTAAATTACAATGACACAAATAATAGAAATAGAATTGCCCCTACAAATGTTATGGTAAATGGAATATCGGAGATAATTATAAATAAAGAATTACAAGATTCTATTTTACTAATAAATGAAGGTGTAGAACTTTCTTTTCAAAAACTCAAGTATATTAGCAAGGACACATTGATGACTGGTAATAATTGTTTACTCGTTTTTAATAATGAAAAAAAACACTTTGAATACATAAATAAAAATAATGAAAAGACTACTTACTTTAAGGCAACCCAAAATATGCTTACACCAATTGTAGGATTTGAAAAATTAAAAATTAGTTCCGGTTTTAGAAAGAAATATAATACTGAATTTCATAGGTATAGCTATATTTTGGTTGATAGTTTAAACGATAGAAGTGAAAAAAAATATGTTACTTTTTTTGCTGATGGAAAAGTAAAGGGATATAAAAAATTCACGACTTATGTTATTCATCTTAACGGTGATTTAAATAACATAAAAGATGCAATGTCTATTTCTTTTAGTAATTCTAATGACGATGAACAATTTGGATTAATAAATTACTCGGATAGCATTGAGTTATTTAATATTAGCTTACTCACTAAGGAATATGAAAAGCCATACTATAAACTTAGTAACAAAGTGGCAACATTCATTAAACAAAAATGGTATTAATAAATTTATTTTTAGGTTTGATAAAAAATTGAACTATGTTTAAAAAGCTCTTTATCTTATTCTTGTTTTGCTCATCAGTAATCTTAAAAGCACAACAACCAATACCTGCCAATAAACAAACAAATACGATTTGTTTAAGAGGTGCATTAATCCATATTGGCAACGGACTAGTTATAGAAAATGGTGATGTGGTTTTTAAAGATGGTAAAATTACTTACGTAGGAAAAGCTCAATCAGATGATGATATAAAAAACTATGAAATAGTTAATTGTTTTGGAAAAGAAATTTATCCAGGTTTCATTGCCCCAAATTCTACTTTAGGCTTATCAGAAATAGAAGCTGTTCGTGCAACAAATGATTATTTTGAAGTGGGTCAAAATAACGCGAATACTCGTGCGTTAATTGCATTTTATACTGATAGTAAAATTATTCCTACAGTAAGAACAAATGGAGTTTTAATGGCACAAGTTACTCCTCGTGGTGGTTTATTTTCTGGCACATCTTCAGTGGTACATTTAGATGCTTGGAATTGGGAAGATGCAATAATAAAGGCTGATGACGGCTTGCATTTGAATTGGCCCAAAACAAGTAACACAAGCTACACTGAAGATAAAGAATCAGCATCCAACGAAAAAAATAAAAGCTATGAAAAATCTGTTCAATCAATCATAAACTTTTTAATTGATGTTAAAGCTTACGGACTCTCAAAACCTGATGCGGTTAACTTAAGGCTTGAAGCCGCTCAAGGATTATTAAATGGCAATAAAATATTATATATACACACGAACGAACAGAAAGAAATTATAGATGCAATAAGCACAACAAAAAAGTATGGTATAAAAAAAGTTGTTTTGGTTGGCGCGCGAAAGGCTTATTTAGTTGCAGATTTTATTAAAAAAAACAATGTTTCTGTAATGATAGAAAGACCACATAGCTTACCAAGTAGTCCTGATGCTGATATTGATTTGCCATTTAAAATGGCTAGCATTCTTTATAAGGAGGGAATTTTGTTCTGTATTCAAAATGAAGGCGACATGGCAGAAATGAACACAAGAAACTTGCCATTTTTGGCTGGCACATGCGTCGCTTATGGTCTAAATAAAGAAGCCGCAATTTCTGCATTAACCTTAAGCACAGCAAAAATTTTAGGCATTGATAATGTTTGTGGAAGTATTGAAGTAGGAAAGGATGCGACGATTTTCGTTTCTTCAGGAGACGCGCTTGATATTAAAACAAATCAGGTTGAACATGCATTTATTCAAGGTCGTAAAATTCAACTAACGAATGAACAAATGCTATTAAACGAAAAGTATAAAACCAAATATGGTATTAAATAGCTAAACAACTAAATCATCTAGCATATAATCTTTTACAACATTATAAACCGTGTCTCTTTCAATTGGATGAAATCCAACATCTTTGATTAATTTAACTAGTTCAGCAGTGCTTAAAGCAGGGTTTTGTTCTTCTGAACCAGCCATGCTGTATATCTTTGTAGTATCATCAATAGTTCCATCAACATCGTCAACTCCAAAATTAAGAGATAGTTGTGCAGTATTGCGACCAATCATCGGCCAATAAGCTTTTATATGATTAAAGTTATCCATAAATATTCTTGAAATAGCATAATTTTTCAAGTCTTCAATTACTGACACTTCTTGTAAATTGCTCATTTGGTTGTCTTTATTTCTAAACTTTAAAGGAATAAAAGTATTAAAGCCTCCTGTTTCGTCTTGCAATTTTCTTAAGCAATCCATGTGATGTATTCTGTGTTCATATTTTTCTATATGACCATATAGCATTGTTGCATTGGAGGGCATTCCTAATTTATGAGCTGTTTTGTGTATTTCTAGCCATTCGTCACCGGTACATTTATCATCACAAATCTTGGTTCTAATGTCTGGATGAAAAATTTCCGCTCCACCACCAGGCAAAGAATCTTGACCATGTTCTTTCAAGATACTTAAGCCCTCTCTGTAGCTCAACTTAGCTTTTCTGCACATATAATCTAATTCTACAGCAGTAAATGCCTTAACGTGTAGGTCGGGTCTAATTTTTTTAATTTTTGAAATCAATTCTGCAAAATATTGCAAGCCCATTTTAGGATGAACGCCACCAACAATATGTACTTCTGTAATAGGTTCGTTTTTGTATGATTTTACTTTCTCTAAAATTTGTTCTTCACTTAATTCCCATCCTTCTTGTTTGTGTTTTATCAACCGAGAATAACTGCAAAACTTACAATCATATACGCAAATGTTAGTAGGTTCTATATGTATATTTCTATTAAAATAAACATACTTACTATTTTTTTTCTTTCGAACAAAATCGGCCAACATGCCCAATAAGCTTAGTTCAGCATGTTCATAAAGATAAATTCCTTCAATAGTTGTAATGCGCTCAGAATTATAAACCTTATCGGCAATAACTTTTAATGTAGAATCTTGTATGGGTAGCATTGAGCTAAAGTTTAATGAATATAAATGTTTGTTAAATACTCTATCAAATTATAATTGAAAATTTATGATTCGTTTTTAATATATAATTTGCGGCAGCGAAATTGCAGTTTTTCAAATTTGTAAACAACAATATTGTGTCAAAGTTTAACATATTGATATTTCTTAAAAGCTTTTTCTTTAACCTTTGGAGACTGAATAAATATTTAGTTTTTCGGATTTTGTATCTGTTGCTTGTTTTTCAAGCATTGAGATTTCTTTTCTTCATCTTTAATTATAATTTGTTTTTAGATGTTGGATTTTTGAATTATTGTAAAATATTCTTGTTCGGCATTAGGTTTGATTTGGTGGCAATTCTTATCACTAACTCATTATATATAGTTCTTTCTTTACTACCGTTTAGTTTTATTCGTAATAGATATTCAACTAAAATACTGAACACCATTTTTATACTAACCAATAGCATAGCTATACTATTTAATTTAATTGACTTTGGATATTTCAAAATTTCTCACAAACGCATATCTTTTGATTTTATTGAATTGGTAGGTGATGCTTTAAATTCAAATCTAATGATTGGTTATTTATTAAATTATTGGTATTTATTTATTCTGTTATTAATGTTTATTTTTTTAATAAAAAACATTTCTGATTATAAACCTACTATCAATGATAAAAATAATTCAAGTACCATCTTGCTTGGTTTATTTAATTTAATAGCAGTGTCTTCATTAGTATTTGTGGGAGCCCGAGGAGGTGCTCAAATGAGGCCAATTACAATAGCTAATGCAGCAGAATATACTAATGCGAAAAATATTCCTCTATTGCTCAATTCGACTTTTACACTTTACAATACAATTACAAATTCTGATTTAGCACAACTTAAATACTTCGACGATAAAAAGGCTGCTGAAATTTATTCTCCAATACATTTTCTTAATCATAACAAACCATTTAAACCATTAAACGTAGTGCTTATTATTTTAGAAAGCTTTAGTAAAGAAAATGTTGGATATTTTAATCATAACAAGACTATAACACCATTTCTTGATTCTATAATGCAGAATGGCACAGTATTTACAAACGGATTTGCTAATGCAACTCGCAGTATTGAAGGTATTCCAGCAATATTAGCAAGTATTCCGCATTTAAATAATAATGCATTTATTACATCTCCTTATTCTGCAAACCAAATTACAAGCATTGCAAATTTACTTAATAGCAAAGGATATAATAGTACCTTTTATCATGGTGGCCGCAATGGAACTATGTCTTTTGATGCATTTACTAAACTCTGTGGCTACCAAGAATATTATGGTTTGAATGAATATCCAAATAAAAATGACTTTGATGGTAATTGGGGTATTTGGGACGAGCCTTATCTAAATTACTATTGTAATGAATTAAATAACAAGAAGGAACCCTTTTTTTCTACCGTTTTCACTCTTTCTTCTCATGACCCGTATATAGTTCCGGTGCAATACAAGAATAAGTTTAAGGAAGGAAAATTGCCAATCGTAAAAGCAATTTCTTACACCGATTATGCCTTAAGAAAATTTTTTCATAGCGCTAAAAAAACTAATTGGTTTGCAAATACTTTATTTGTATTTACTGCCGACCATACATCAATAACCGAAAACGCTTCATATTCCAATAGTTATGGCTATCATAAAATACCAATTATCTTTTATCAGTATAATCAAGAGCCTAAAATATGCAATACTATAACTCAACAAATTGATATTTTACCAAACATAATGGAGTACCTTAATTATGACCAATCATACTTCTCCTTCGGCAAATCGACTATAAATTATACTACCAATGCTAACCTTGGTGTTAATTTTGTTGATAATACATATCAAACTTTCAACGATACACAATTAATCAAATTTGATACTAAAAAAGTTATTGAAGTATATAACCTTAGCAAGGACTCATTGCTGCAAAACAATGTTATTTCTACTACAAAGGAAAATCCTTATTTAAATACCTATACTAAAGCGTATTTACAAGCCTACTTTCAATGTTTAAAAGGCAATAAAATGAATGTTGAAAGTTACTTTGCTAAATAGAGAAGATTATTTTTTCTGATTAAGATTAATAGAAAATTTGTTTTTTAGTTTTAAAAAATATAATTCAAAGTATTTGTATGATATAATTGAGACAATTACAACAACGGGTAATGATATTGTAGCTAGTATAACTAAATTTATAGCGCTTGACTTATAGTCAATACCAAGTTTTTCAAATATTATTTTAACAAACACTAATATTATTATATGATAAAAATACATTCCATAGGTGTATTTTCCTAACTCTGAAAAAAATGTTGTCCTATTTGATTGGCTTTTAACCACTGAATAAATTACAAAATATAAGTAAATAAAAGGGAAAATAATGACGGATAATACATCTATTTTTTTACTATAGCTTGACAGTATCATTAACACCAATAAAAACAAGACCAATGAAATAAGATATTTATAATTTAAGTATTTAGACTTGTTAAACAAAGAACCATATTGGAAGTACAAATAGGCTCCTAAGCAGCCTGTAATGAGATAAGACAGATTACCAAATAGGAAAACATATGCATTTGGATCATTCAGAATATAAAAGATACTGCAAATAAAAGTACATAGGCATAGAATTATAAATTGCTTTGATTTATAAAAAAAAATAAACACAATTGGCCATAATAAATAAAACTGTTCTTCAACAGCAACGCTCCATGCAACGCCAACATTTGAAGAAAAGCAATTTGCAACTTCAAAAATATTGTAATTGTTTAAAAATAATAAATTTTGCCAATAGCTACCACAAAATTGAAATGAATTAAACAGCACGGGTAGTATAAAAATACCTAAACCCATTACTAAATAATACAATGGCCAAATTCTCAAAATTCGTCTTAAATAAAATCTACTAACACTAATTTTTTCATTTGTTTTCATTTCTAACAATAATAAATATGTAATTAAGAATCCACTAATTACAAAGAATATATGTACGCCAAAAACACCTGTTTTAAGGAAAGTGCCTATCCATTTATTTTGGGGATTTTCTAGGTATTCTAAAAAAGCAGGAACATAGCCGTGAGACCAATAAACAAGAGCAAATGCAATTAGCCTTAAAGTATCTAAAGTCGGAAAATAAATCGAGTTGCCTTTTTCTGTAGATGACACATTTAGTATATTAGATAATTACCAAATAAACTAAATTTAATTAAAAATTGAAATAATATTAATTGTTCAAATTTATTTTTTTTAAATTTATTTTAATTCACAACTTTTTAAACCTATCCATTTTGAAAAATAATTTTAACATAAAATTAACCAAACCTTTTGACTCTATTATTTAATACTATTTTTATTACTTTCGCAACCCAAATTTTATAATTACCAATAAAATGATTTTTTCTAAAGAAAATGTTGATGAGTTAAACGCAGTAATCTCTGTAAAAATAAGTCCCGATGATTATCAACCAAAAGTTGATAAAGCCATGAAAGAATATGCAAAAAAAGCACAAATACCTGGTTTTAGAAAAGGAATGGTGCCTGTAGGAATGATTAAAAAAATGTATGGCAAATCATTAATGGTTGACGAAATAAATAAACTTCTTGGCGAAAGTGTTCACAACTATATCGTAGAAAATAAGTTTGATTTATTAGGCCATGCATTGCCACGGACAATGAGTGAGGCTATTGATTGGGACAATCAAAAAGAATTTATCTTTGAATACGATATTGCATTTGCTCCAACATTCAACATTGATTTATCTGGAGAGACTTTCACAAGAAAAGTTGTAAAATTTAGTGAGGCATTAATTGATGATAATGTTAGAAATATCGCTAAAAGATACGGAAAGGTTACCAATCCTTTAGTGGTTGAAAAAGATGATATGGTTTATTTGGATTTTACAGAACTTGATGTAAATGGCATTATTAAAGAAAATGGAATATTTAAAAACTCTCCCATTGCATTAGACACTGTGCCAAATGAAGATACAAGAAATTTATTTATTGGAAAAGAAATTGGTTTTACAACAAAATTAAATCCAGTTTCATTAATAACAAAGCCGGAAGAACTTAGCTATTTGCTTGGCTTAAAGTCAGACCAGATAGATTCTATATCTAATAATTTTGAGGTTAAAATTACCAATATTAGTCGCCTAAGCCCAGCAGACTTGTTACCTGAATTTTTTGAAAAAATTTATGGTTCTAGTGTAACTACCGAAGCGCAATTTAGAGACAAAGTAAGCGAAGAGTTAAAAATGATGTTTGCAAGCGATAGTGAAAAAATGTTGGTTAATGATATTCAAAAGCGATTAATTGAAAAAACTAACTTACACTTACCTTCTGTATTCTTAAAACGTTGGATTAAGACTGTAAATGAGAAACCATTAACTGATGAACAGATAGAGCAAGACTGGCCAGCTTATGAAAACTCTACACGTTGGCAGTTAATTGAAACAAAATTATTAAATGAAAACAACATTGTCATTACAGAACAAGAAGCAAAAGAACACGTTGAAGGTCTTATTCGGAAACAGTTTCAGCAATATAATATGATGGAAATTGATGATGCTATGTTACAAGATACTGTAAAAAACGTATTAAAAAACCAAGAAGAAAGGCGTAAATTATACCAGTCGTTATATGATGGGAAGTTAATGACATTATATCAGACGAAATGTGCAATTACAGAACAAGAAATGGACGAAAAGGACTTTTATAAGTCATAATTGCTTTATGGCAATAATATTGCTAATAGTTTTGCGTCGAAATAAAAATGGATTACTACATTCGTTTTTTTTCGACGCATTTTTAATTTAAAAATTTATAAATAATAAAACTATGTTTAATCAAGACGAATTTAGAAAATATGCTACCATGCACCGTGGCATAAACAGTAATACATTTGATATGTATAGCCGTTACAATGTGCAAAACCTTACACCATATATCTTAGAAGAAAGACAATTAAACGTTTCCCAAATGGATGTGTTTTCTCGTTTGATGATGGACCGCATCATTTTTTTAGGCACTGGCATTGATGACCAGGTAGCAAATATTGTTCAGGCACAGTTACTCTTTTTACAAAGTGCCGATGCTAAAAAAGACATCCAAATATATTTGAATTCTCCTGGAGGTTCAGTATATGCTGGCTTAGGTATTTATGATACCATGCAATTTATTGAACCCGATGTAGCTACTATTTGTACTGGCATGGCAGCTAGTATGGGAGCTGTTCTAATGTGTGCAGGTGCCAAAGGAAAGCGAAGCGCATTAACACACTCGCGCGTAATGATACACCAACCGCTTGGTGGTGCGCAAGGACAAGCGTCAGATATAGAAATTACTGCACGCGAAATTCAGAAACTCAAAAAAGAGTTATATGAAATTATTGCAAAACACAGTGGCAAAGATTATGAAACAGTTTGGAAAGATAGCGATAGAGATTATTGGATGACTGCTTCAGAGGCCAAGGAATATGGAATGGTTGATGAAGTAATTGTTGGTAAAAAGTAAATTTAAATCAGGTCTCTAGAACTTAGAGGCCTGTTTTTTTATTTGCATTCAATTTTTATTCAGAGAATAGCTATCATTTCCAGCACCTGCCGTTTACCAAAATACTTAGCTAGTTGTCATTTGTCCCTTTTATTATGATAAATAATAACTTTTCCAAAGCCGCTTTGATGAATCTTAACTTTGCATTTTAATAAAAAATTTTCATCATAAATGCTTCTGCTTCTTGCTAAAATTTTTCCTAAAATGGGTGTTTTTGCAAAGTTCATTTAATGGAAATTATATTTTTTGTTATACCTAATAAGTGGCGAATATTTTTCAAGTTTCTTTTGTAATTCAATCCCTTCAACAAATATTTTATGGCCATACCCCTATTGCCATTTCGAGAATAACAATCCGCTAAACCAATATAAATATCATAAAAAACATCTTTAACAAAGATGTGGTTTCTTATGTTTTTATAAATTGGATTTTCAATAATATAGTTAAATGAGTTTTTGTAACCTTCTAGAAATTTTAAATCATAAATGGTGCTATTGTTTTCATGCAGCTGCATAATAACGGTGCTTTCCTTGATTTTGTAAATATTGTAAACAGCCGCAATTCTTCCCATTAATTCATAACATTCAAAAGGAATGGTGGATGTTTCGAATAAAATATGCGCGAATATTTCTTTATGAACAGCTGATGTTTGAACCGCAGGAGAAAAAAGCCAGACGTTATTGAGCAAGCTACAATCTGTTTCGGATATATTGGCATTTTGATAATTGTCATGAAAGACAGTATTGGTATCTTTCCCGTCTTTAAAATACTTTTGATAAGTATGAAAAAATGCAACGGGAAAATTATTGCTTTTAATATTTTCGAATAAAATAGCAAGATGATTTGGTAAGTAATAATCATCGCTATCTAAAAAACAAATGTATTGACCTTTCGAATTGCTAATACCATTATTTCGTGCAATCGAACGTTCTTGGTTTTCTTGAAAAATATAACTGGTCCTAGAATCTGTTAAATAACTTGTAACAATTTCTTTAGTAGTATCTTTTGAACCATCGTCTACAATTATTAATTCAAAATCTGTAAATGTTTGACTCAAAACACTTTCAATGGCTTTGCTAATGAAGTTAGCTCTATTGTATGTTGGTAATATGATAGAAAAAAAAGGTGTATCCATTATTCGTTTAAATTTATACCTGTTAGTTTTAAAAAACTAATAACCCATTTGGGGTTATCTTTTTTTAATACCAAGTTAATACCGCAAAAATTCCCTAGCACAAGTAAACACTCAAAAATTGCTTCTCTCATTTGGCGTTTTAGCAACCCTTTTATCAAGTATTTCGAGAGTAGGATTGCTAAAGCAGATTCACTTAACAACTGTTTCTTGTAAAACATAAAACGCTCAGGTAACATTTCTATTTCTGCAAATGGTATCGAATATTTTACATAAAACCTTAATCGCTTAACGTAGGAATAGGTTGATTTTTTATCCGATATTATATGGGTTAAATTTAGCACTGGTGAAGTTCCAACAGGATAGTTGTTAAGTATTGCAGTTAAGATTATTTGATTGTCTTCGGCACTTAACAAACTGTTTCCTATTCGGCCTGTGGTTTTTAGTTGTTTAGCATGGTAGTAATCAATAAATTTTAAATACAATTGCTTTTCAACAACCATTCCTGTTCCTGGTGGATAGCAAGTGCACCAAGTTTTTTGAAGTGCAAATTCTGTATCTGCAAAATGTTTTTCCTGAAAAATTTCTTTGCAATTTTCCTTAACCCAAGATTCTGGATTGCCTATAAAGTCGACAGTTACATTGCCAGGTCCCCAAATTTTTACGTACGGAAAGTTTTTTATTAGTTGTATTGTATTTTGTAAATAATCTTCCGAAGGTTCATTATCATCATCAAAAAACACTATCCAATTTCCTGTTGATTTATTTACACCAGCAATTCTTGCATTGCTTAGTCCAGGTTTATTTTCAGAAATAATTTGTAACCCATTAAAACCTTCAACAATTAAGCTTAACTCAGAGTTTTCTTTAATCGAAGTGATGCAATTGTTTTCAACTAAAATTACTTCATATTCAATGCCAATAATTTGTAGCCTTTTCACAGCTGACAAGCAACGTTTAATAATTGCAGTTTCGGGATTATAAGTGCAAATAATAATTGATAATTTAGTCATAAATTCACATTACTGATAAACAAGAATAATTACTTTGTTGCTTCAACAGCAAACGATTCTAATAAATTATATTCAACAGAAATTACCTCGTGGTGCATTTCTAAATTATTTAACTCTGCAGATGTGCTTTTATAAATTGGCACCTCAATAATATTGGTAAAGCCTATTTTCTCGAGTAAACTTTTTATCGTCTCAAAATCGAAGATGAATTTATGTCCCCAATTATGAAAGTAATTATTGATATACTGGTTATGTAATTCATAGTTACGATTTGGGAAATAGTTTTGCTTAACCCAGTCAAGGTATTTCTGTTTTTCTGTATCTAAATTTTGATTGTACATCCCTATTATTTTTGCCAAATCAGGTGTAGAAATTCTAATAACACCAAGCGGCTTCAGTACCCTGAAACATTCTGCTAACATTAACTCCGATTGTTCTATAGTAATATGTTCAATCATGTGCTCAGTAAAAATAAAATCGAATGAATTACTGGGCAATTGGTATTTTTTAGTTACATCTAAATAAGCGATTTTTTCTCCGGCAAGAATATCGGTATTTAACCAACCATCAAAAATGTTATTGCCACAGCCTAAATGTAGTTTTTTGACTTCGGCTTTTTTCAAGTAGTCGGCTATTATTTCTTTTGCTTTACTCTCGAAAGGGATGGAAATAGACTTTTGGTATAGATTGTCAAAATAAGTTGAGGTGAACTTGAAAATATTTCGGCAACGAAAAAATAAACTATTTAATATCATACTCTTTTAAAAACAAAATTTATAAAATTCATCAAGTATTCTCTCGATTGGTGGAATTTGAGCAAAGATAAAAGTTTATTGTTGCCATCCATGAATCGACTAAAATTTCTTTGTTCAATACTTAATGTGATATACCTCCTTGTTACACTTAGCAGTGTTTTAACAACTTTATCTTCGTTTGGATAAAATTCTTTTTTTAAGAGTTCTAGGTACTTTAAATCGTTTAAACAAATTTTCAATCTTCCATTAATAGCATTTAATAAACTAGAATGGATTCCATTAACATGAATTCTATAAACCGACATTACCTCGTTAAAAAAATATGTCTTTTGCCGAGAGCGCAGCATAATAGTATTGTACAATACTAAATCACCATATGGACTATCGATAAAAAACTGGGGTATTGGATCAATAAATTTTTTACTAAAAACGGCTGAACACGTAGGAGTATTATTTGGATAAATGAAATCTAAATAGCTTAACTCTTTGTCATTTTCCCATTCTGGGAAATAGGAATTCTCTGGACCATTTGTTTGATTTAAAATAGCGGCTTTATGAAAGCACATTGAAAAATCTGGGTTTTGTTCCAAAAAATCGACTTGCTTTTGCAGTTTCTTAGAATCAATCCAATAATCATCTCCTTCACAAAGTGCGATGTATTTACCTTGGGCCTGTTGTAATGCAAAAACAAAATTTGGCATCATGCCAATATTTTTTTCTTGTTTAAAATACCTTATTCTATTGCTTTGGGGGTGGCTTAAAAGTATGTTATGGATAACAGAATCTGTCTTATCTGGCGAACTATCATTTGAAATTATTAGTTCAATTTCAAAATCACACTCTTGCATCAACACTCCATTTATTGCCTGTTCAATAAATTTTTCGTGACCATAAGTAATCATGACTACGCTCACAATTGGTTGCATCATTAAATTTCTAATGGTGGTAACATTTTTTTGATAACGGCAGGAACGCCAACAACTAAACAATTATCGGGAACATCTTTTGTAACTACCGAACCTGCGCCAACAATCACATTATTGCCAATAGTTATTTTAGGTAAAACGGTTGCGTTAGAACCAATTTGTGTATAGCTCCCAATGGTGCAACTTCCCAAGAGTTTTACACTTGGCGAAATTTCAACAAAATCACCAATGATTGAGTCATGGGTAATAATGGTCCCAAAATAAATAATACAACCTTTTCCTATTTTTACATCATTTGAGATAATAGAATCTGATAGCATATTTAGTCCTTCGCCAATAGAATTTCCGAAGTTCCCAATTTCACAATTAGTACTTATGGTAGAAGACAACACACCACCAATTTTTATAAATTTTTCGTATAGTTTCTTTCTTAATAATGGATTGCCAATTCCTAATGTAAAACGATTATCAATTGTTGAGAAATGCACTTGTGCTTCTTCTAATGTTTTCAGAATCTTGAATTTCCCAAATAACAAATTAGGTAAATCATTACTAACATCATCATAAAATACAAGATTTTCAGTATCATTTTTTCGATACAAAATCTCTAATACTTCTTTGGCAAAACCTTTTGCACCAACAATTAACATTTCTAATTATTTATTAGTTCAATAACTTTTTTTTGTTCCTTTTCAGTAAGCTCAACGTAAAGTGGCAAACATAAAATTCTGCTAGCAATACTTTCTGATATTGGCA
>JBEIDK010000071.1:0-15563 GCA_040383485.1 Flavobacteriales bacterium | reverse complement strand
TAATCTGTAAATCATCGTTTTCTTTATCCCTTTCAAAATTGACTTTTTCTTTTAAATCAACTTTTGCCCTCATCGCATTTTTTCTGGCTTCATCTACAGGTATGGCATCTACCTCTGCCTTTCCTTTTGCTACTGCTTCTGCCCTGAATCTGAGGTTATCTTCTGCCTGCATTACTGGCATTGCATCAAACATGAGTGCACGTTCTTGTAACTGCGCTTTTTTCTCTACTTCCACTTTATATCCTAATGGATAAAGCTGTATTGTTTTCAAATCATTTTCTTCTTGATAGTCTTTAATTATTTCTTCATATCTATCATATCCTTCAATATCTATGATCATTTTTATTGGCTCGGATAAATCAAGCTTATTATAAATTACTTTTCCTTGCTCATTGCTTTGAAGGACAATTTTGCCAATTTTTATTGACGCTTTATTAATTGGCTGATTGCTTTTTGCATTTATAAGCAGTAATGAAAAGTTTGTTTTTTCTGGCTTAACAATATTGTTTAACATTTCGCCGGAAATTACTTTTTCCCATTTATATCTTCTCCAGCCCGAAGTCATTAATAAATAGTCTAGCGCCTCATTTGCTTTTGGTTCTTTACTAAAATAAAAACTAGGTTCTTCCACCTTGCCTTTTAAGTCTTGTTCAAGATAAAGCTGAGATAATAAATTGCCTTGTTTATCATCAGCAAAACTTAATAATTCATCATTTGTTACACTTAATGAAAGGCTTGCTGCTGCTGGCATCCCCATTTCATCTTTTACGCTAATAGTTGCGAATACTTTTTCACGGGTCAAATACTTTTCTTTGTTAGTAGTAATATCTATTTGAAGCTGCTTATGCTTGTTTACAAATACTAATCTTTCGCATTGCGCAATACCTTTGCTATCAAACAATGTTATTTGGCAAACACCCATTGGCATTTTAAGGGTAGGAATGACCAGTTGATTTTTTCCTTCATTAGCAATTACTTCTGAGCTATAATATACCTTTCCTCGAATTTGGGCAATTACTGAAAGTTTTTCAACTTTCTTACTTTGAATATTTAGTAATAAATTATGTTCATCTTTTACATCTAAATTGATAACATAACCATTTTCAAGTAACTGAGGTAAAATAAACTCATTTTCTATACCCGCAGGTTTTGTAATCTTAGCTGAATATTGCTCATTACTATTGCACTGCAGTATAAAGGCTCCCATTCCATTATGATAACTTTTAAAATCTGTTATTCTATTTCCTTTACTATCCAATATTACGCCTTCCACATCAGCAGCTTTTCCATATTCATTCTTTGCTTTAAATGCAACTTTAGTAGGTAAGTCACTTATTAAATCTCCACCTTCTGGATAAAATTTAAGTGATATATTTTCTAATACTATTGGAATACTTCTTGAAATACTTTCTGTTTGTCCTTCATAATCTATTGTTACATTTAGTAAGCCATCATTACTTTCTATTTTTTTAGGGAGATTAAATTTAATGTACATGATTCCATCATTACCAGTTTGCGATTTAGATGAAACGATTTTTTGCCCATTTATTTGAGCAGAATAATTGAATGGAGAATTGCTTAAAGGTTTATTTGAATTGGTTTCTAAGGTAAGCTTTGCAATTACTTCATCACCCTTTCCAAAAGCTTTTCTTTCAAAATCTAACTTCATTTTTAAACGAGGAATGATGATACTTTGCACTTGTATTTCTTTCTCAAAAAACAAAGTATCGGGCTCATTTTTTTGCCATCTACTAAAAGCCTTAATTTTATACAATCCGCCTAATATGTCTTGGCCTAATAAAAAATCACCACGTGTTTTGCCATTTTTGCAAATTAATTTATACTCATTTTGAATTGTGCCTTTTGGCGATATTAATTGTACTTGAATAATTCCGCTTTTTTCGGTTGCAGACATATCCATAGCATTTCGAACATAGGCAGAAAACCATATTGTTTCGCCAGGGCTATAAAAGGTTTTGTCTAGGTGAAGGTAAATTCTTTCTTGTGGTAAGATAGAATTTACTCTTTCTAATTGAGCACTGGCAAATTTATTGAAGTCACTCTTCAATTGTTGAAAACCTGAATCAGATAATCTGATTAAAGCAGCTATTGCAATGCTACAGAGCAATGTTGAGATAATAAAAAAAAATACTTTTTTCATAATGTTCAAATTTAATTAACAGTTAAAATTACGTTTATTAATTTCATGATGTGATTAAATTAAAAATTCCATAAGAGGTATTAAAATTTATCAAGAACTTATAAACTTACTAAAAATTGGAACAAGATTATATTTAGAATAAATTCATTAAAGCTTAACTATCATATTTTATCTTAACTTTATTTTTAAATGAAAAAGATACTTGTATTTATTTTAATTATTTGTGTAAATAGTTTTAGTACAAACGGCCAATTAAACAAAGGTATAGCTAGTTATTATGCTAAAAAATTTGAAGGCAGAAGGTGTGCAAGTGGAGAAATATTTAGACATGATAGTTTAACATGTGCACACAAAACTTTGCCTTTTGGAACCAAACTGAAAGTATGTAACAGTAAAAACAAATGTGTTATTGTTAAGGTAAATGATAGGTTACCCAAAAAATCTAAAAGAACGATTGATTTAACCATGCGTGCTGCAAAAGAAATTGATTTGTATTATGCTGGTTTGATGAAGATTACCATTGAAGTAGTTGGCAAGGATAGTATTAGAGTAAGTCCTCGTAGAGTAATTAATCAGAAACATATTTCGAAAAAAAAGACTAATAAGAAAAAGTAAGGGGTAGCTTATAAGATGAATGAATTGAATTATTTAAAAATTTACAATAAGATATTTATTGAAAATTGCGTTAGAAGAAGACAGAATGAAACAAAGCTTGGAGAAAAGGTAAACACCCTTGATGATTGTACGAGCTTAGATGAATTAAAAACTAGCATTGCTAAATGCCCATCAGAATTTGTTTTATTAGGACTACCAGAAGATGTTGGTGTTCGCGCTAATTATGGTAGAGGTGGTGCTTATAGCGCGTGGATGCCTTCGTTGGAGAACTTATTAAACATACAAAGCAATCGCTTTTTATCTGGCAAAGAGTTATTGGTTTTAGGATATGTAATTTTTGATGACATAATGTATGAATCAACTAAATATGTTACAAAAAATAAGCCTGACATTGATGCGTTGCGTAATTTAACTTCAGAAATTGATTCCCGAATTACTCCTATTATTAACGCAATAGCACAAGCAAATAAAACTTTAATATTAATAGGTGGCGGACACAACAATTCTTATCCAATAATAAAAGGAATATCTACAGCAAACAATGAAAAACTAAATATCATAAATATTGACCCACACAGCGATTTTAGAACCCTAGAAGGAAGACATAGTGGCAATGGGTTTAGTTACGCCTTTGAGGAAAAGTTCATTTCAAAATATTCTATAGTGGGGCTGCATGAAAGTTATAATTCGGAAACCATAATAAACACATTTAACAATAATCCTTCATTAAACTATTATACATATGAAGATATAGCAGTAAGAGAAAAGATTGGTTTTGATGAAGTAATTGAATTGAGTATTAAAAATAGCTATGGACAACTGAATGGATTAGAAATAGACTTAGATGCAATACAAAATATTCCTTCAAGTGCCAAAACCTCAAGTGGTTTTTTGCCAGTAGATATACGTAAATTTATTTCGAAATATGCCAGTGTTGCTAAACCTAAATATATACATATTGCAGAAGGAGCACCTGTGCTTAGCCATATAAAAACAGACAATAAAACTGGTAAACTAATTGCTTACTTGGTAAGTGATTTTATGAAGGCGATGAAAAATAATGATTAGAAAAATTTAATAAAGTTGAAATTAGTAGTTTTTTCAAAATATAAATAATCCTAAATTTTCACTTTTAATATATTCTTGAAAACAAATTTCTTACTTTGTGGTTGAAGCACTACAATTTAATTATGAATCAACAAGAAATCATACGAATCAGAAATCTGCACAAAAGTTTTAAGGATTTTAATGCTGTTAATGATTTGTCATTAAGTGTTTATGATGGAGATGTTTATGGTTTTTTAGGCCCCAATGGAGCTGGCAAAAGCACTACAATCCGCATGATTTTATCATTGATTTTCCCTACTAGCGGAAGTATTGAATTGTTTGGCAAAAAATTACCTGAAGGAAGAGATGAAATAATGCAACATGTAGGTGCCATAGTTGAAAAGCCTGATTTTTATGGATACTTAAGCGCATATAAAAACTTAGAAATATTCGGTAAGATGCAAGGTGCCGATGTTTCTAAAAAAAACATATCAAAAATATTGGATTGGGTAGGCTTGTCAGAAAGAGCAAAGAGTAATGTGAAAACCTTTTCGCAAGGCATGAAACAACGCCTTGGAATTGCACAAGCCTTATTGCACGACCCAAAACTTATAATACTAGATGAACCAACTAATGGATTAGACCCTCAAGGCATGGTGGAAATTCGTGAAATGATTCTTCGACTGAATAAAGAAGAAAAAAAAACGATAGTGCTCTCTTCTCATATTCTAAGCGAAGTGGAATTAATTGCAAACAGGATGGTTATTATAAGCAAAGGAAAAGCAGTTGTTGAAGGTAACGTTACAGATTTATTAGACAGCGGTCAGATGCAAGTAACTTTTGAGATAGAAAATATTGAATTTGCATTACAAGTTATTAGTGAATCCAACCTAAAATCAAAATTAATCACACAAAAAAATTCAAGTTTTATTTTTGAAATACACAAGCATGAAATTCCTTTATTAAATAAAGAATTAGTTTCAAAAAATATTCAAGTGCTAAGTATAGTGCCTGTTCGCAGTTTAGAGCAATATTTTTTAACCTTAACCTAATCATAATTAAAATGCTACAATTAGTTGGTTTAGAACTATACAAACTGTTTACAAAAAGTCGTTCATGGATTGCTATTGCAGCAATACTTTTTATTGTTGCTGCTGTATTCTTTGCTATGTATTCGGAAGGTGAAAAACTTCTTGGTATGAGTACACAAAGCTTACAAGATAGTTTCTTGTTTGAGGGAAATATTATAAATGGTTATCTCATAACTTACTTTATACAAAATGCAATGCTAGTGCATGTTCCAATGCTTATTGCTTTGGTATGTGGAGATATGATTTCTGGTGAAGCCTCATCAGGCACAATTCGTTTTCTATTGACTAGAAGAGTAAGTAGGAGTAAAATAATTATTTCAAAATTTATAGCCTGTAATATTTACAGTACAATACTTGTTCTTGTATTAGCTGCTCTGAGCTTAGGTTTAGGTGTAGCAATATTTGGTAAAGGAGATATGATTATTCTTAAAGACATTATTTACATAATAGAAGAAGGCACAGTGCCTATGCGAATGCTTTATGCTTTTTCGTTTTCTATTTTAGGAATGGCAAGTATATCATCACTAGCTTTTATGTTTTCTGCATTTACTCAAAGTAGTATTACACCAGTAGTTATGACAATGGTTGTAATTATTGCTTTTACTATTTTATCTGCTTTAAATATAGATTTCTTTAATGCAATGAAGAAATACTTTTTCACCAACTACATGAATAACTGGAAACTTTTTTTTGAAGAGCCATATAACATGTCAAAAATATGGAAATCAGTCATTGTATTAAGTTTACACATAGTTGCATTTTTTACAATCACCATATTATACTATAGAAAAAAAGATATTCAATCATAAATATGAAAAGAAAATTATTATTAATAATTATTGTAGGTTGTGCATTAAATGCCCAAAGTTATGATACCAAGCCAATGATTGATAGTGTTAAAAATAAAATGAACAAAGTAAATGACTATAGTGCCGATGTAACTATAAAACTAAATGTTTCATTTATAAAAATACCGGTTAAAAAAGCAACCGTTTATTATAAAAAGCCCGATAAGATAAAAATGAAAACAACCGGTTTTGCCATGTTGCCAAAAAATGGAACCAACTTTAATGCAGGAGATTTTTTAAAAAAAGATTTTACTTCTATTTTCATTAAATCAGAGATAATAAAAGGAGTAAAAACTGAAATGGTAAAGGTAATACCATTAACTGCGGATAATGATATACTATTGGCAACCATGTGGATTGATAGAAAACAACAACGAATTTATAGAATTGATGCAACAACGAAAACCAATGGTAATTTCTTAATGGAATTTTCATACCCTAGTATTTCAAATCCATTTGATATGGCCTCTGCATTACAATTTACTTTTGATGTAACAAAAACTACACTTCCAGTTGCTATTTCAGGCGACTTTGATGCAGATGAAAAACCCAAAAAAGCAGATGATGGAAAACCTAAAAAAGCGATACTAACACTAAGCTATAGCAATTATAAAGTAAATACAGGTATACCAGATAGTTTTTTTGTTGAGGACAAAAAGAAAAAGTAAGCGCTAAGAATTTAATCTGATGTACGTAATAAAATCAGTACTTGGAATTTGTGTTATACCAATTTGCCTGAGCATAGTAATAATTTGGCCACGGTGCAAGGTACTATGGTTAAATACATGATGTAAAATTTCTTCGTTATTTGTTGAATATTGATTGCCTTTTGAATCCTTGTAACTAGTCTGAATTTCTAGAAAATTTGGTGAAGCATTTTCTATTAGTTTTAATAAATTTTCAGAAGAATTAATTAAAATATTCAATGGAGTTTCAAGGTTATAAATTTTACTTGGAGGCCAAGAACTAATTTCGTTGTTGCTCAAACGCTCTAACCAAATTGTTTCTGCGTCCCAAATATGATAAACAGTTTCTCGAATTGATTTAAAACTACTTATTATTGGTTGATTTAATCGTTCATCATCAATTGTAACAAGCAACTCGGTTAATTTACTATTTGCCCATAAATTATAATTTGCATATTTATTTATCATTAGCCATTTAATATTTGAGAAGCATGTTCTTTTGATTTAACATCAGATATAATGCGTTCTATTTTTCCTTTTTCGTCAATTATAAAAGTAGTACGCAAAATACCAAAATATTTTTTACCGTACATTTGTTTCTCTCCCCACACATCATAATCTTGAGCCATTTTAGTCTCTACATCACAAAGTAAGTCGAATGGCAAATTATACTTTGCAATGAAGTTTAAATGCTTTTTTTCTCCATCAGGGCTTACACCTATAACGGTGTATCCAGCTTTTTGTAAAGCTTTGTAATTATCAGACAAATTGCATGCTTCAGTAGTGCAAGTAGGAGTATTATCAGCTGGATAAAAATAGATGACGAGTTTTTTGCCTTTATAATTTTCAAGCGTAACTAACTCGCCATTTTGATTGTTTAGTGAAAATTTTGGTGCTTTTGAACCTTCTTTTAACATGGGACTTTATTTGTTTTTTTAATTTATATAACGGAGAATAAAACAGAGAAATGGCAATATTGTTCAGGTTTATTTTGTAACTCTAATCATTCTTTCTTTTCCATTTAAGTCTTTTCTAATTTCTGTTGAATGATAACCAAACTGAATAAAAATAGCAGCTGTTTCTTTTGCTAAACTTTCATTTATTTCTAAATAAATAATTCCCGCAGGCTTTAAGTTTGTTAAACCAAATTTGGCGATGACTTTGTAAAAAATTAAGGCATCATCATCTTCAACAAATAAGGCAATATGCGGTTCATAGTCTAAGACGTTTTTATGCATCAAAGCTTTTTCTTTTTCGCATACATAAGGTGGATTGCTCACAATAATATCAAATTGCTCTGTAGTGTTTAACTTAAATAAATCATTACAATCAAAATCAATTTCTAAGTTAATACTAACAGCATTTTTTGTTGCAATTTCAATTGCCTTTTCAGAAACATCAAGAGCAGAAACTTTTGTATGTGGTAAATTATGTTTAAGACTGATTGCAATGCATCCACTGCCGGTGCACAAATCAATTATATTAATGCTTTCTGTTTTTGAATGATCAGATATTATCCATTGCACTAGTTGTTCGGTTTCTGGTCTTGGTATCAAAACATGCTCATCAACATAAAACTCCAAATCAAAAAAGTATGCTTTGTTAAAGATATATTGAATTGGTTTCCCTGATTTTAGAAGAGATAAAACTTCAGTAATTTTTTCTGGTGAAACTTCAATATTTTCTGACACAAGTAATTCCTTTTTGGGTTTACTTGTAATTTCTTGAATTGCCCACCACATTAAATTTACTGCTTCAGCTGAATCGTAAACTTGCTGTAATTCTGATACAAAAATATTTTTGATTTGAGGGAGTTGCATAAATTATTACCCTACCTTCATCACCAAACAAGCCAATGGAGGCAAAACAATTTTAATTGAATTTTCTTTGCCATGCAATGCGATGCTTTCAGATTTTACTTTTTTATTGTGTATACCACTGCCACCAAATTCAGTTAAATCACTATTGAAAATTTCTGAGTAGCTGCCAACATCTGGAACACCAATACGATAACTATCATGAACTACTGCACTAAAATTACAAACCACAATAAGCTTCTCATTTTCTGATTTACGCATAAATGAAATCACACAATTTGTATTGTCGCTCATATCAATAAACTCAAATCCTAGATGTGAAAACTGTTGTTCATATAATGCTTTTTCTTTTTTATAAATTGTATTTAATTTCTTTAGCACACTCTGCACGCCTTTATGCATGTGATTTTCAAGCAAGTGCCAATCTAAACTTGCCTCATGATTCCACTCTTGGTGTTGTGCAATTTCTGAGCCCATAAACAATAATTTTGTTCCTGGGTGCATGTACATATAGCTAAACATCAATCGTAAGTTTGCAAATTTTTGCCATTCATCGCCAGGCATTTTAGTAAGTAACGAACCTTTACCATGCACTACTTCATCATGTGAAAGTGGCAAACAAAAATTCTCATTAAAAGCATAATTAATACTAAATGTAATATTGTTCTGATGGTGTGCTCTATAGATAGGGTCTTTTTTAAAGTATTCTAAGGTGTCGTGCATCCAGCCCATCATCCATTTCATACCAAAACCTAAGCCGCCATCAAATGTTGGTCTACTTACTTTTGGCCATGCTGTTGATTCTTCAGCAATTGTTTGTACATCGGGGAAGTTTGAATACACTGCTTCATTAAACAATTTTATAAAACTAATGGCTTCTAAGTTTTCATTACTTCCGTGTATATTTGGTATCCACTCGCCATGATTGCGGCTATAATCAAGATAAAGCATTGATGCTACTGCATCTACGCGTAAACCGTCGATATGAAATTTATCTAACCAATAAAACGCCGAACTAATTAAAAAACTTACTACTTCATGTCGCCCATAATTAAAAATGAAACTCTTCCAATCGGGATGAAAACCTAGTCGGGGGTCTTCATGTTCATATAAATGTGTGCCATCAAAATTGCCAAGGGCATGGCCATCAGTAGGAAAATGTGAAGGTACCCAATCTAAAATAACACCAATCCCTGCTTTATGAAACTCATTTACTAAATAAGCAAAATCGTCGGGAGTGCCGTAACGAGAAGTAGCAGCAAAATATCCAATACTTTGGTAACCCCAGCTACCATAGAATGGGTGCTCGGTAACAGGCAAAAACTCAATGTGAGTAAAGCCCATTTCTTTTACATATGGAACTAATTTCTCAGCAGCCTCACGATAAGTCAAACTTCGATTTACTTCTTCTGGAACACGCATCCAACTTCCTAAATGTACTTCGTAGATTGAGAATGGATTTTTTAAAGCTCCATTTCCTCTATTGTTCATCCACTTTTTATCAGCCCATTTAAATTTTTGTTCATAAACAATCGTAGCTGTTTTAGGTGGTATTTCGAAGTAATTTGCAAATGGGTCCGTTTTCTCAAATGTATGACCAGTATTCTGGTTGCTAATAAAATATTTGTAATTATTTAATTGATGAATTTCAGGAATAAAAATTTCCCATATACCACTCCCATCCCAACGAACTTGCATATTATGGGCATGTTTATCCCAATAATTAAAATCTCCTATAACTGACACATAACCAGCATCTGGTGCCCATACAGCAAAATAAATCCCCGAAACACCATTTACTTTCACCTGATGAGAACCCAATTTCTCATACAGTTTAAAATGCTTCCCTTCCTTAAAAAGATGAATATCTAAATCGGAAAACAAACTAAAGTGATGGTTTGCTGCAATGTTATCCTTTGTTTTTTTTGTGGCGGTACGTTTCTTTTTTTCTTCTTGCATAATCTTAATCGGGAAAGTCCTTTTTGATAATAAAATAAAAAAATCTTTTTATAAATTGATGTAAAAATAGGAATTAAAACAACAAATAAACAGACGTTAAAATAGCACTAATTCAATAAAATCTGAAATTCTATTTTAGCTGCTTTTCCAAGCATAGCGCTTACACCACAATATTTTTCCTTTGAAAGTTTTACGGCCTTCTCAATTTTCAATTTATCCAAATCAGCTCCTTTAAATTGGTAAACAATTTTAATGTAGTCATAAACTTTAGGGTGCTCTGTTGTTTGGTTAGCAGTAACTGTTAATGAAAATTCATCAAATGTAACCCTCATTTTTTTAAGCATATCAACTACGTCAATGCCCGTGCAACCTGCAAGGCCAGCTAATAATAATTGCTTTGGACTACTACCAAAATCATGCTTTGTGCTCATAGGTATATCATGGCCAGTAACATGTGCTACAAAATTACCCTCTCCTTTCCAACTTGTAATAACCTCTATTGAGTCCATAAAAAATGAAACGTAAATAGTTAATGAGTGATTATTTTAAATCATTCCACCACAAACACTAATGGTTTGACCAGTAATATAAGTACTTAAATCAGATGCTAAAAATAGTGCTAAATTAGCAACATCAGTAGCTGTACCTCCTCGTTTTAGAGGTATAGCATCTCTCCATCCTTGCACAGTTTTTTCATCAAGAGCACCAGTCATTTCTGTTTCAATAAATCCAGGAGCTATCACATTGCATCTTATGCTGCGGCTTCCTAGTTCAAGAGCCATAGATTTTGAGAAACCAATAATTCCGGCTTTTGAAGCAGCATAATTAGATTGGCCTGCGTTACCCTTAACCCCCACAATTGAACTTACGTTAATGATGGAACCGCTGCGTGCTTTTAACATTGGGCGTTGCACCGCTTTAGTAATATTAAAAATCGATTTTAAGTTGGCACGAATTACTTCATCAAATGCAGCTTCTGTCATTCGCATCAATAAATTATCACGAGTAATTCCAGCATTATTAACCACAATATCTATAGTCCCAAACTCTGCAACAACATCATTTATTAGTTTATCGGCAGCAGCAAAATCGCCTGCATCACTCTGATATCCTTTTGCTTTTACTCCATAATTGCTTAATTCATTTTCTAATGCTAGGCCCTTTTCAACAGATGACAAAAAAGTAAAAGCAACATTACAACCATGTTGTGCAAATGTTTCGGCTATACCTTTTCCAATACCTCTTGATGCTCCGGTAATAAGTGCAACTTTATTTTCTAGTAATTTCATCATTTAAAATTTATGTTTTTTCAAACCTACATGATTTTATAATATTCTCAAAAAATAAAAGAGTACAGCTGAAATTTTCAGAAAACAATCGGAAGATTAACTTTGTTATAAAATGAAATGAAAACGATGAACAAGTTAAAACTATTTTCTTTATTAATTTTATCACTTATTGTTTGTAAATCTTTTGCAAATATTGACTATCAGCCTCAAACTATTATCTTAAAAATAAAACCAGAGTTCAGGGAATTTTGTAAGTCGAACAAAATTGAAATAGAAGACGTGCAGCAGTTTTTTTCTGATATTCAAGTCTTTGAAATTAAAAAAATATTCCCTCATCACCAGCCAATTGCAATGAAAGAAGGCAAAAAAGAAAGCAATTTTGTTGACCTAAGTCTGATTTATGAAATAAAGTTTTCTAGTAATAAATCGTTACCTAAAATTATAAAACAACTATCAAAACTAACATCAATAACTTATGCCGAACCTAAGTATAATTATGCATTAACCTATGTTCCTAACGATACTGATTTAGCATTACAGTTTTACCATAATAACCTCCAAACTTTTGCAGCTTATAATATTTCGCAAGGCGATACCAATACTGTTATAGGAATAACAGATACTGGATTTGATAGCTCTCATGTAGATTTAAAAAATAGTTTCAAAATAAACTATGCCGACCCAATCAATGGCACTGATGATGATGCAGATGGCTTTATAGATAATTATATTGGATGGGATTTTGGAAACAACGATAATGATCCTAATCCTGACCCTTGTGCAGTATGCAATCATGGTGTGCATGTGGCAGGAATTTGTTCTGCTACTTCCGACAATACTGCAGGAATAGCTGGTACAGGATTCAAATGCAAATTTATGGCCATAAAGATTATGAATAGTGCAGGACTACTGGTTAACGGATATGAAGGTATTGTTTATGCTGCAGACAAAAATTGTAAAATGGTAAACTGCTCATGGGGAGGACCTTCTGGCGGACAGTTTGGACAAGACGCAATTAATTATGCAACCATTAATAAAAACTGTTTGGTAATTGCTGCTGCAGGAAATAACTCGAGCAACCAATTATTTTACCCAGCAGCATACGATAATGTATTTAGCATTGCAGCAACCGATTCAGATGATGTGAAATGGAGCAATTCTAATTACGGAATTTTTATAGACGCTTGCGCTCCCGGAAAAGATATTTATAGTACTTGGCCCGGAAATGTTTATGTGCCATCCAGCGGCACATCAATGGCTTGCCCTGCTGCTGCAGGTTGCGCTGCTATTGTGGCAAGTTATTTCCCTAATTATAATGCATTGCAAATTGCCGAAAGACTAAAAAATACATGCGATAACATTGATACTGTTTCAGGAAATAATTTCTATACCGCTCAGCTCGGACATGGTAGAATAAATTTATTCAAAGCATTGACAGATGCTGAAAAACCTGCTTTAGTAACTCTATCAAAAAATATTTCTGATAATAATGACAATGCAATTTCAAATGGAGATACAATAAGACTTAAATGCAGATACAAAAATTACCTTGCTCCTACCAATAATTTAATTGTAAAAATTAGAAGCTCTAGTCCATTTGTAACAATTTTAGATAGTGTTGCGAACCTTGGAGGTGTTGCAACTTTAGGTGATACGAGTAATTACTTGCAACCTTTTAAAATAAAGGTTAATCCAAATTGTCCACAAAACCAAGATGTATTATTTACCCTATTCTTTAATGATGGTATTTATAACCGTAAAGAAATATTTTACCTTCGAATAAATGTTGATTATATAAATTTACTCGAAAATGATTTAGGAATAACTATTACGAGTAAAGGTTTAATAGGATATAACCAATCAAATACTACCAATGGAATAGGTGTAACCTATTTGAATAGCAGCTCACTACTTTATGAAGGTGGATTGATGATTGGTAATTCACCAAATCAGGTTTCAGATTATGTAAGGGGCACTTCAGGAAATTTTGATAGCGACTTTTTTTCTACTCTCAATGTTTCTAAAATAATACCTTCAGTAACAGCAGATGCTGAATTGAATGGCGTATTTAATGATGATGGAGCCGCTGCTCAAAAACTAAATGTTAGTGTACATCAACAAACTTATGCATGGAGTAGCACGGGTAATGAAAATTTTGTAATACTTAAATATATTATCAATAATAAAAACTCAACTACACTAAACAACATATATGCCGGTATTTTTGCTGACTGGGACATTATGAATTATAGTAAGAATAGAACAAGATTAAAAAGTAACCTAAACTTATCGTATGCATATTCAAATGAATCAAACTCTTTATATGCAGGCACAAAATTACTTTCGAATTATCCTTTTATTCATTATGCAATAGACCTGGTAAATTCTGGTTCTGGTTTAGTGGACTTATCAGACGGATATAATACCTCCGAAAAGTTTATAACATTATCAAATAACAGAGATAGTTCTGGTTTTACCACTCTGCAAGGTAATGATATTGCAGAAGTAGTATCAACTGGACCAATAACCATTTTCGCTAATGATTCAGCAGAAGTGGCATTTGCAATTATTGCCGGAAATAATGAACAAAAAATTATAGACGGTGCAAATGCAGCACAAATTAAATATAATGGAATTATTACCGATAGCTTTAGATATAAAGGTAAAAACAATTTAGCAGTGTTTCCAAACCCTTGTAATGTTTGCAATTTTTATATCTCTAATTTTGTAAAAGACAAAACATCATTCGAAATATATAACCTAAATGGTCAACTTCTTGATACCCGTCAAATAAAGGCCGCTAGAGAAAACTTCAATTTTAGTCATTTACCAAACGGAATTTACATTATTAAAACTAACATAGACGGTAATTTGTATTATGATAAAATAATAATTAGAAATGAGTAATAATTAATATTTATATATTAGCCACGATAATTACAATTTAACAACAAAATGAAAATGTTTACAAAATCAAAATTAATTATTGCTGCATTAAGCATTACTTCTATTACAAGTGCTCAAACCTTTATTGGTGGAGCGAAGTTAGGTGCTAACCTATCAAATTTAAGCGGAGTCACGGATAGTAAAAAAGGAATTGATAAGGCGAAACAAAAATTTAGCCCCGCTGCAGGATTATTTGTAAGATATGATATTAACAACAAGTGGGCCGCAAGTATGGAGCTATTATACTCTCCAAAAGGAGCAACTTATGAAGGTACTGTTTCTGATTCAAGCAGCGAACATTCTGGAACTTCAACTTATAAATACGATGACAAACTAAACTACTTAGAAATACCAATTCTTTTCCATTATAAATTTTTAGGCTCAGAAGGAAAATTTAGACCTTATGTAACCTTAGGGTTTGCAGCAGCTATACGTTATGATGCTGAAACAACCTTAGATTATACTTTTAAAGGTAAAGTTGGAGGAAGGGATACCACTATTAGTTCTTCGCCGGTAATTTACAACTACTATTCACGAAGTAATGTAGATTATGGTTTAATAGGTGGCTTGGGCTTTGTATATGACATATCACCAAAATTAAACTTAGGCTTAGATGTAAGATACACCCAAGGTATGGTTGACATGCGTGAGACAAAAATTGTTGACTTACCGCAAAGAAATTCTGCTCTATCTGTTTGGTTGAATATAGGTTATAAACTTTGGTCAGACGAGGCTAAAGCGAATTAATTATTTTCAATTAAAAAAAGTAAAAAGAGGCTGTCTCAAAGGAGAAATTGGACATGTTATTTTTTTGTCTTTCTATTTATTGGCAGTAATAATATCTTGTATTCCATCTTATCAAAAGAATAAAAACAATCATTTATATGTTTCAGTTGGAGCATCTGGAGGAACCTCCGCAATTGTTTTTTCATATATTCTTTTAAATCCTTTAGCAGGATTCTATTTAACCCAGAATATGCATTAGAAATTCTATTACAACGCAAAACCCCTTCAAAATATGAAGTATACAACTTTTCCTCATGCATCATATATCCAATATGATTTATTCGCAAAAGTTCATATTTTATTAGGCTTTAGCGTTTC
>JBEIDK010000070.1:0-15961 GCA_040383485.1 Flavobacteriales bacterium | reverse complement strand
ATTGGTAAGGTAGATTTGCAGGATTTAAAACCAAATGAGAAAAGAGTAATACAGGCAGAAGCTTTACTTTTAAATTAGACACATATCTTAATTACTAAACAATTACTATAGTTAAATTAAATGTATGGTATCATTAATTTAAAACTTTCTATTCTCTAATGCCTCTAAAAATATTTTCTCAAGAGGAGAAATTGCAGGTCCAAAATAATTTGTTAATATGCCTTGTTCATCAATTAAATATTTACCAAAGTTCCAATCAGCCTCATGATTACACCATCCATTTTCATCACTATTGGTTAACCATTTAAATATAGGATGTTGATTTTGAATTTTAGTTACTATAGATAATTTTGAAATTGGAAAAGTTACTCCATAGTTTACTTTACAAAATTCAGAAATATTTTCATCATTGGATAGTTCTTGTTTAAAATCATTAGATGGAAATCCTATGACAAAAATCTTATTTTTATTTTTATTTTTATCAAATGTAGTTTGTAGTTCTGCATACTGACCGGTGTATCCGCAATTTGACGCAGTATTTACAATTAAAAACTTCTTACCTTTTAATGATGATAATTCGAATTCTTTACCTGTATTTAAAATGGCTTTTTTATTATAAATACTTTCGTTTGGAACAACATTATTGGTATTATTAAGAATTGTAGCTTTCTTACTGTTTCTTCCACTTTTAAGTACGAACGGATATAAAAGTCTAAGAATTATTTGCTTAATTGTAGTCATAAATAAATTTAAATTGGTAACAAGATAAATGAAACTTTGTTTTAAAATGCTCATCTTAATATTATTAACTTTTAAACCTTAATATAAATGAAAGTATTAGAAACAGAAAGGTTGTATTTGAGAAGAATGACCCCTGAAGATGCCATAAATTTATACCTCCTTAATCTTGACACCACAGTCATAAAATTTACCGGTGATCAATCATTTGATAGCATTGAGAGTGCAAAGTTATTCCTGGAAAATTATGACCACTATAAAAAATATGGATTCGGAAGGTGGGCTGTTATTTCTAAAAGCAACAATGAATTTCTAGGTTGGTGTGGTCTAAAGTATAGACAAGAGGAGAATGTGGTTGATATTGGGTTTAGGTTGAAAAGAAAGTACTGGAGCAATGGATATGCAACCGAGGCAGCATTTAAATGCTTGGAGATAGGTTTTACCAAATATAACTTACCTATTATTGTTGGTAGGGCAATGAAAGATAATGTAAGTTCAATAAGAGTGTTGAAAAAAATTGGTCTTAGTTTTTTAAAACCATTTAATTTTGATGGAAACGAAGGAGTTGTTTACTTCAAAAAAAATCCGTTGCATTCTGACCTATTGTAAAATTATTTTCAAATGTAAAATGCAAACAATTTAAAACACAAAAGGTATCCTTCATGAACAAGAATACCTTTTGTGAAAAAAATTAAAGTATAAATTAATCTTCGCTTCTACTCAAAGAATATATAACCAAACCAAAACCAATTTTATTTATTGCATCAGCAATATTGTAAACAATATCCATTGCTTTTGAAGCAGCAGCAGGGTCAGCAACTAATTGCATTCCAAATAATCCACCTGGAGTTCCTAATATATACCCAAGAGGGTAAATTGCCCAACCAACTAAAACAAACCATGCTAAAACTCTAGTAGCTTTGGCAACTTGTGGACCAGCATTTTTTGCTAACGCAGCTACTTCGCCAAACCAAATAAGATAAACAATGTAAAAATAAGCTGCACCAGAAATAACGCCCCACATTACACTACTTCCACGGTCAATTGTTTCACCAAAATAACCTGTTATTAGCATTACTAAAGATGCAAAAATTAGCTTCCATAATAACCCTATTTTCGCTCCTGCCTTTTTTGTAATAAGGTAAAATTCAACACACATTAGAGGCACGGTAAGAATCCAATCAACATATCTAAAAAATGTTGGAGATTCACCTGTTTCTAAATTGTAACCACGCATGTAATAGTAATGAACTGCTGCAATAAAGGTTATCAAACCTGATACTAAAACTGAGGTTCTCCATTTTTGAGATGTATTATTCAACTCAAAAAAGAAAAAAACTGATGCGGCCATCATGGCCATTGTTCCGATAAAAAATGTGAATGCCACATAATTATCACTAGCTACTTTTAAATGTTCCATATTATTTATTTAAATTTGTTCCTACTCTTAAGGATTTTCAGTAACTCCTTGTTTTTTTTAAGATGGTTTCTCAACTCCACACTTTTCTTTTAACAATTAATTTTTCATAATGTTTAATAAATTATAAAATTAAGTTAAATAAATTTATTTACAACAGGTGTGTAAATATTTAATATATACTTTCAAAATTTTATAAAACATTGAATAACAATATATTATGAGTTATAGAAATTATCATTAGAATTGATAGTTAAATATTAGATATGTTAATAAGCTTTGCAGATATAAGTTTTTACAATAGTGACGAGTTTAGTAATGCGGAAGTGGCACTAAAAGCGCATGAGTCAAATTTGAAACATCTTACTTTTCTACCAAAAAAATATAAAATAACTGTCTATAAACACTTAAACAGCAATAACCAGTTTGAAAAAAACAATATTCTTTATTACATCAAAAGTAGGAAAAATAGCAATTTCATTGTTCCAGTAAAAACTATTCTCAATATTATTAAAAACAAACATGATGTACTTTTCATTCATGGTTTGCAATTTGGATTCTTAATATTTATTCTGAATTTTTTTATCAATAAAAAGACGAAGATTTTTGTTCAACATCATGCCGAAAAACCCTTTGCTTTTCCAAAAATATTATTTCAAAAACTTGCAGATTCATGCGTTGATAAGTATTTTTTTGTATCGAAAGAACAAGCAATTCCTTTTCTGAAATCAGGAGTAATTGGCAGCGAAAATAAAATAATTGAAATGATGGAAGGGTCTACTACATTTACAAACCTAAACAAAGATAGAAATGAAAATTTATTTATTTGGGTGGGCAGACTTAACAATAATAAAGATCCACTTACAATTTTAAGGGCTTTTGAAAAATATATATTAAAAAATAAGTTGGCAACTCTTAAAATGATTTATAGCAGTATGGATTTATTAAAAAAGGTAGAAGAATTTATAACTACAAATTCACTCGAAAAAAATATTCAACTAATTGGGGAAGTAGAACATTGTGAACTTGAAAAAATATATAATGAAGCTACATATTTTATACTAGGGTCACTTTATGAAGGCAGTGGATACTCTCTTTGTGAGGCAATGGCATGTGGTTGTATACCTATTGTTACAAATATTTCATCGTTTAGAAAAATGACTAACAATGGTGAGTGCGGCATTTTGTTTAATCCAAAAAATGAGGAGGAGCTATATGAAAAACTAATAGGACTTGATAATATTAATAAAATTGAAATGAGAAATAAGGTTAGTGAACAATTTAAGAAAAACTTATCCTTTGAATCTATAGCACATACAATAATTTCAAATGTAGAGCGCATAACTTAAAATTGCTTAATTAATTGAATTATTTCGTAAAAAATAATTGCATCATTTCCTTGACACTTTCATGCATTGAATTATAAACTATTCTTTCATTCTTTAAGTTTGAATCAGATAAAAGTTCATAAACAATATTAACCATTTCCTTATTTGATTCACGTTTGTAAAATTGGTTCACAATTTTCTTTCCTATTTCAACAGAAGCTACTGTTTGGCAACCATTATAGAGCGCTTCCATCAATACAGTGCTTGAAGCTTCCGCAATAGAAGGGTGAAGAAAAATTTTAGCATTATTCATCAAAGCCAATGTTTCCTGATGTGAGGTAAGCCCCATAAAAGTTACATTTTTATCTATCCCTAATTTTATTGCTAAAAATTTCAAATCACTCATGAGTTCACCTTCACCGCAAATTACCGACCTAATATTTACTAAACCTTGTTGCTTCAGCTGATAAATAACTTCTAAAAAAACATCATATCTTTTTGAGGGTATTAATGCTCCTGCACCAACAACATCTATTGCTCTAATTCCATTATTAATTTTGTCGAAAATTATTTCATTAATACCATTCTCAATTACATAATTTGCTTTAATCCCAAATGACTTATATAGATTATCGTTTTGAGAATTTGACATAGCAATTAACTCATTCTGTTTAGGCCTTATTCTTTTTATATATTTATTATTCGAATTTGTTTCTTGTCCTATAAGCCAAGTATAATGTTTTATTCTAAAAATTTTCGAAAATATTTTACCCACCAAAGAACATTCAGTTAAAAACAAACTTAAAATACCATTAATCTTGATTGACTTATGTAGTTCGAATAATTTAAACAAACACTTTAACCATATTAATATTCTGCTTAATCCTTTTTTATTGCTTCCTCCCAGGGCTATAACTTTTATTCCATTCCAATAATAAGTACTTACAAAAAAAGGATACTGAAAAGAAATAATTATTATTTCAACAGTATCAAAATCGGATTTTAGACATGAAACAAATTGCTGAATAGCTGGCAAGCAAGTTGTGTCTGACTCACCAAAAGGGAAGCCAGGAGTTAGGATTACGAAGTTATATTTTTTACCCTTACTTGTTTCCAAAATTTACATTATATTGAATTACAAAAACAATAATTTGACTAATAAATAAAGAAATAAGTAAACCCAATTCAAAAAAATTATTGAATATAAATAAGGCACAAATTGTAATACAAGAGATAGAAATCAACCCGACAAATAGGCTCAAATTTTCCTTCTTTAGTTTGAGAACACCAACACTTAAAAAGCTATTTATTGATAACAAAATTATATTGGCCGAAACAATAGTAATAAAGCTAAAATTATAATAAACCTGAAACAGTTGATTAAGAACAATTTGAATTATTAATGCAAATACAATGGAGGTTGGAATAACAAAAAACAAAAGCTTAATAAATAATTTTCTGTATAACACCTCACTCATTCTATATAAATTTCTAATAAAAGGCTGCGTAATTGCCGAAAAAAAAGAAACTGCAATGGCTTGCATAGAACTTATTAATTGGTACTTACCAATTTGTTCGTTATTAAAATGTAAGGATGAAAATAACTGGTCAAACTTTAAATTTAATAATCCTACTATTGAAAGTAAGAAAAAAGGTAAGTGCCTTTTCAATTGAAGCTTTTCTAAAGAAATATGTAAGTTCTTATCGAAAATATTTTTTGAATTAAATACATAAAAAAGAGTTTTAACACATTCTATAATTAGGTATACAATAAATATAAAAAATAACTGAAACAGAGTTGATTTAAGTAGGAATAGGATTAAAATTAATAATGCGTTTGAAACTAATTCAGCAAATAATATTGTTTTATATTCCCTATTAAAATGAATTATTGTTTCGAATGTTTGTTGAATTGTTTTTACAATTAATATTAATGAAAATACGAGGCATAGCTCTAATGGAATTTGTAATATAAAAATAAACAGTACAGAAAGAATTACAATAGGAAACCTTATAAATAAAGAGCTGTATAGATTTGAATTAATATTTCCAGGCTCAATACTAAATTGTCTCATTAATAAACCACCAGCGCCAAAGTTGGTTATGGTACAAAGAATATTAATCCACAAATAATACTTAGAAACCTGACCCCAGGAATTTAAAGAAAACCATCGGATAAAGAAAAAGGTAATCGAAAACGAAAATAATGGAACAGAATATAAACGTAAGATATTAAGTAAACTTTTTCTGAGCTTAATTAGGTTTGATTTTCGGGAAATGAAATCATTTATAAATCGCATTTATAATCAATAAAATTTATTTCTTGGCGTCAAATTTAGGTAGCAAACACATTTCGAACATGTTGAATTTGTTTGAATATTGAGTTCCTTTCTAAATTTTTTAGACGCATCGTTATTGAGAATTTCTTTTAGTGATTCTTTTCTAATATCACCAATTACATCATGAAAAAAACAAGGCCTTACTTTACCATCGGCCTCTACTACTGCAGAAACCCAAGGAGCATTGCAATTTTTTTTAGGATAGCTTGACAAGTTTTGTTGGGCAGAATAGTACTGGTGTATCTTTCTTAATTTTTCTGGTGATTCAACAATAAACTTATTTTCAAACTCCTTTCTAAAGTCACTTATTAATTTTTCAATTACTTCTTTTAATGCAAGTAAATCTATTTTATCAATCAACAAATTATCCTGTTTACTTTTATCCCAAGGTTCGTCTCTATTGAATGCTTGACTAGAGACGTCAGCAGGCAAAAAACTTATACTATCCAATTTTAAATACTTAGCAGCATCAATAATTTTTTCCCAATTTCTAAAATTTAAATTATGAATAACGCTTCTTCCCGAAATAGGATAACTATTGTTGATACTTTTCAATTTAACAATACCAGACTTCATTTTCTGGAATGCATTTGGAACATTACGTATTTGATTGTGTAACTCTTCATCACCATCCAACGAAACAATTACCTCGTCAACAAGTTCAATAATTTTATCAGCGAACTGTTCTATTGTAACACCTGTTGAAAGGAGAGTGATTTTAACATTATGCTTTTTTATTAGCTCACAAAAAATAAAGAAATTTTTATTGAGCAATGCTTCACCGCCAGACATGACAATTCTTTTTGTCTCAAGACTTTTAAGTGAAATTAAAAGTTCTTGAATATCATTTTCAGTAAGCTGCTGAACATTCTTATTTCCTTTCCATATGTCGCACATTACGCACCTACAATTACATGCACTATGAGGCATTAGTATCACAATTGGTAATACCCTAATTTGATGGGTTGACAAAGATGTATAACGCCTTAATGTATGTAGTATTGATTGTTCCTGCATTTATTTACTTAACTCCATTTGCAATTGATATTTGATTGACTTTAATTTAAGATATGGAAATTTTAAAATATTTTTATTTCTAGTTTTTAAATAAACCTCTGTCATTACCCATTTTATTGCATGTTCATAATAACGTTTAGGATGAAGACGTTCAAAATCTGTATTTCTATCATTTGAGTTTTCCCACGTTAAACCATTGTCCAAAAGTTTATCCTTTACATCATGATGTAATTGAGTGCCAGTAATTGGATAAGCAATTGTAATAGTATAATGAGATGGATTTGAAGCCACAAGATGGTCAATAGTTTCTTGAATCTCTTTTTTTGATTCACCAGGATAACCAAGCATAATAAAAGTTCCAGCTTCAACACCATATGACTTTGCTAACTTAATCATCTCTCTTGTTTTAACTACATCTACTCTCCTATCCATAGCGTCGATAATAGTTTGTGAACCACTTTCAGCGCCCACCCAAACCCTTTTACATCCGCTTGCTTTCAATACTTTTATTACATCTTCATTCAATCTATCGGCCCTCGAAATAATTTCATATGGTATTAAGGCGTCATTTTTCACAACTTCTTCGGCAAATTCATTAAGCCATTTATGATGAATTGTAAATACATCGTCAACAAACCAAATCATATCTGGGTTGTACTTCTCTTTTAGAAATTTTAATTCTTCTGCAACAAGTTTTGGACTACGCCTTCGATATGTGCCCCCATAAACAGCTCTACTGCACCATTTACAGGTATATGGACAGCCGCGCATGGTACTAACGCTCATCATACTATAACCGTTGTGTTTTTTCCAAACAGATAGATATTTTGTAAAATCAATTTTGCGCCTATTAGGAAATGGCAATACATTAATATCTTTTATTAATGTTCTCTCTAAATTTTGAATAAAACAATTATTTGAAATGAATGCTAAACCTGAAATTTTGGAGTAGTCCATATCTTTTTCATTAAGAGCCTTTATCAATTCTAAAATAGTTTGTTCTCCTTCACCAATAATTAAAAAATCAGCCCCATGCTTCAAAAAATTTTCTACGTGATTTGTTACCTCAGGACCACCTAAAATAATTCTTGTTCCATTTAATACCTTGGTTGATTTAATAAAACTGATTATTTTAAGTACATTCAACTTAGTCATCAAATTGGTATAAATTGCAACCACATCAGGCTTTTTACTAATCAGTTCTTGTTTAAGCTCATCCAAAGTAGAAAAAGTAGAATCATAAACTTCATTTTCAAATCCATGTTGTTCTAAAAATGCAGATAAATAAAGTATTCCCAAAGGAACGTAAGGGCGCATTATTTTCTGCTCCTTAGCATCCTCAAATAAAAAATACCCATGTGTGAATAAAATTTTCAATCTATTTTTTTTTCTAAAATTATTAAATAATGGTCAGCGTAATTTGCAAATACTGAAAATACCGAAAAGAGTGAATCAAAAAAATTCAAAATATTAAGTAACCACTTTTTTTTACTAAAATAATGTTCAAGATATGATGGAGGAACGAATAAACCAATTGATTTTATATTTGCAACAGAATAATGTTCTTTAAACAAATCTACTATTTGATTAGGCGAATAATAATAAGTATAAAATCTTTTACTATTAATTACAGTTTCAAATCCATCAATATTAGTTCTTCTTAGAGCATTTAACTTGTCGCCTTTAAATGAATAATATAACCTTTCCCATAAACAGCCTTTGCTCATTATTACTAAGGCAACTTTTGATTTCTTTACTTGCAACATTGAACAATCTTTAGCAAACTTTTTAAAATCTGAAATATTTAAACAATTCAAGCCCCCAAAATTTGAAAAAATAAAATCAAAATTACCTGCATTTAAACTTGAAATATTCCTGGTGTCCAATTGCTTAAATTGGATTACTATTTTTTTTGCAACAGCTTTTTCTAATGCAGCATTTATCATACCTGCAGAAATATCGGTTGCTATTACTTTGGCATTTTTTTTTACCATCCAAATTGCATCTTCACCTGTACCGCAATTAATTTCAAGTACATTGTTGTTATTAAAATTAATAAGAGTATTAAGTTGTTTATAAACTTGGTTTCTTTGAATTTTACCAATACTCGAAAAGGTAAAATGCTCATCATAATTTACTGCATAGTTATCAAAGGCTTCTTGCATCTGATTCCAAATTAGTTAATTGATTTTTCTTTGAATATTTTAATGGAATGTTTTTAATTAATGATAAACTTTGCTTGAAGTTCTTTTTTGAAGGTTTTATAAACACGTTTTTTAAACTATTTAGTCCATTCTGTTGCCTATATACCAAATGCACATATTGTTGCAATTGTTTATAAAACTCAGGTTTATATGTACTATTAAACATCATTGCCAATTCATCGGAGTCGGTCCAATTTGATTTGTGTTTTAAATCATGTTTAACTTTATTATGAAATTTAGTGCCCGGCAAAGGATACGAAACTGAAATTCCAATATCATCAGGCATTGTTTCTTTCAACAAATCTATTGTAAGTTTTATATCGTCAATTGTTTCGCTTAAATAACCAAATTGTATGAAGAAGGAAGCCTTTATATTATGCTGCTTCAATAACTTTCGTGCATCTTTTATTTGATTAACTGTTGTTCCTTTATCCATAGCATCTAAAATTCTCTGAGAGCCGCTTTCTGCGCCCATCCATACTTCATCGCATCCTGAATCTGAAAGAAATTGAACATAGTTTTCTTGAATCAGCAAATCTGCACGTGACTGAATTTTATATCTGAAATTCAAATTTTCCTTTTTTACTAATTCAGAAAATTCAGAAACCCATGAATCTTTTAATCCAAAAATATCATCACAGAACCAAATATGATCAAAATTAAAAAGCTGTTTTAATAGCTTAATTTCTTGAATAACATTTTTTACACTACGCATATTATAAATATTACCATAGATTGGCTTTGCGCACCAATTACATTTATAAGGGCAACCGCGAGTGGTGGCAATATTTATTGAGAAAAAACCATGCTTTTGTTGCCACACTTTCTTATATGGCTCTATATCTACTAAGTCCCATGCTGGAAGAGGTAATTCATCTAAATCTTTTTTTATAACACGTTTATCTGTTTTAACAAGTTGGCCTCCATTTTTATATGCAATTCCAGAAATGTTATCACTGATTGAAATATCATTCTTAATATAATTTAAGATGTTTAACAAAGTATATTCTGCTTCTCCAATAATTACATAGTCGGCACCTTCATTTAAATATTTTTCATAATGGTCAGCTGCATCAGAACTTGTCATTATAACTTTGCAACCGATTTTTTTGGCAAGGTGCTGCATTTTAAATGCCGCATCACGCATGTTGCTTAGGCACATTTTTGTGAGATAGTTAAAACCATCATCATATACAACTAAAACGTTAGGTCTATATGATTCTAAAACAGGAATTATCTCATTTGGCGAAGAGGCAAACATGGTATCGAATAATTTTACTTCAAAATCATTTTCACGAATTAAAGATGCAGCCAATATAGTTCCTAGCGGAGGATATGGCTGAGCATGCGCTACCTGTTTGATATCAAATTGCAAAAAATAAGAATGTGTAAATAGAATTTTCATCAGATAATTAACTTAATTTTGACAATTTACTAAGCACAAATTTCTGATGATTCTTAGGATGATTTTTAGATATATTGATTCGTGTTCTAAACGCTAAATCATATTCATTCATTGGATATTTTTCCTTCGTCCATTTTCTTTTCCATTTATAATCGGTAATCTTCATTAATGCCTTATTTATTATACTTAAAGGAAAAACCGATAGTATAATCTCAATTGCTCTTTTTATTAAATTATTATGATTTTTAATTTCAAATTTCTTATAATTAAATTGAGGAAGTTTATTCTTAACCCAGATATTACTTTCAGTAAAATTGGAATATACAGCAGAGTTATAAACCGGTATTAGAGAAGTTATTTCATACATGGCAAAAATGTTTTTATCCTTAATTTCAATTGCTGATTCATCAACAAAATAATTCATACAAAAACAATGTTGCTTGCCAGCTAAAAAGGTTAGCTTTTTGAATAGATGAAGTATGCTTCTACAAATCCATAAATTATTCTTAGAAGTAATGACAAAATAATCATAATCAGTTTTATCATCAGCATAACCTTTAGACAGTGAACCAGAAATGCCAACAAATCTTACAAATGGAAAATATGATATTAGGATACCTACTTTCTTTGCCTTAGGTAAAATGTTTGCTGCCTTAACTTCTCCAATTAACCTTTTTTGAATTGAGGAAACATCATTACCTAAAAAATAATAACCATTCTTTTCAGAAATTAATTGCTGATTAATTAAAATTAATAATTCATTTAATAACTCATTCTTGCTAGCAGTAGTTAATAACAATGATAAAATCTCATCCAATAATAACGGATGGCGAAAAATCCCAAAGTACGTTAGCACTTTTAGAATTTCCTTATGCAAGCAGGTTTGATATTTTATATTAACTTCTAACAAACTTTTTTATCTCTATTAATATGTGAGAAACAGTATTGATTAAAATCTTAAAATCCATATCTAAACTATTGTACTTAGCATATTGGATATCATATTCTATTCTCTTATAAATTTCTAGTTTGCTATTTATTGGTCCTTTGTAACCTTTTATTTGAGCCAAACCAGTTATGCCAGGTTTCACTAAATGACGCTTGTTGTAACCATTAATTAGTTTCGAAAACTTTTCATTATCAGCTATCATATGAGGACGCGGACCTACCAGACTCATATTACCAATTAAAACATTAAAAAACTGAGGCATTTCATCAATGCAACTAACTCTTAAAAATTTTCCAACTTTTGTAATTCTTGAATCATTTTGCAGAGCAGCATTAAAATGTGCAAATTCATTACTATGCATCGTTGTAAATTTATAACAGACATATGGTTTAGCGTTTAACCCGTTTCTTAATTGAGAGAAAAACGGTTTGTCTCCAGAATCAAACCAGATAACAATGGTTACAATAGGTATAAGCCATGAAAGAATAAAAATTATAACAAAAGCTGATATACAAATATCAAGAATTCTCTTTAAAATTAAACTTAATGAAGATTGTTTATCGATTTTTACATTTTCGATAAAGGAGTTGATTTCATCATAAATATTAACCTTTGAGTCTATTTTTGACACATAATTTATTTCTTTTTCAATAGTTAACATTAATAATATTACAAAATCTGATTACAAGTAAAGAAAAAAATCAAGTTGATTCAATCTTTCTATACAATAACGTAAAAAAAAGGCAAAAAGTGACAACACCGACTTGTCTTTCTAAAACCGATTCAGTAAAAAAAGCAATTAAAAAAATAATAATTGAAATCAACATTATAAAATTCCTTTGATAGATAGCATTAGTTATAATTGATAAAGTTAATACAAATAATAATAAGAAACCAAGGAATCCGGTAGCGATAAATGTTTCAGCGAATTGATTATGGTAATTATAATTTAAATAACCTTTATTATTGCCATCCTTACTGCCAGAGTATAAATTATATTCAAGCATTTTTCTATTTAAAATTTCTTGAGAGTTACCTGGTGAAACCCCAAATAAAAAACAATTATTTTCCAGGATTATTTCCTTACCAAACTTAAGCATTAATATTCTAAATGAAAGACCATCGAAATATATAGAATCAGAAAATTTAGGACTTTCAATTTGTTTTAAATTCCCTATTTTAATATCTATAAATCTATCTTTTATTGAATTACTAGTGAATACAAATACGGCTGCAATTATGGCCAATAGGAATATTACAGTAAATAGTGCAACCTTACTTCTATTAAATCTAATGTATAGTAAAACCGGAAGTAATATTACCTCAATAAGTATGTGAGATTTTGATGATAGCAGCACAATTGAAATTGATAGGATTGTAATTGAAATGAGATTTATAACTCCTTCAAGACTTACTGATTCGTATTTTCGTAATGACAAATTTAACAATGCCAATAAACATAGCAATGAGAGATATATTGCAGATTGTGAAACATAATTAGCAAACTCATGATAAAAGAAATGAATCGTTAAACCATCTCTTAGGTAATAAAATAGTGCTGTAAATAAACATATTATTGTTGCCACAACTGTTGAATAGGAGAAGTAATCAAAAAATTTGTTGGTAAGAGAATTAAATAAATTCTTCTTACTCAATATTATAATCGGTATAATAAGAAAAGAAGACTTTTTCTCAATAGCGAACCAGCCTTCAGATAAATTAGTTGTAAATAATAATTGAAAGAAATACCAAATATAAAATAAGAAAAAAAGTATAAAAAAATTGATGCCAAAAACTACTTTAAACTTCCTTTTAAAGTCTGCTTCTAAAATCCAATTCAAAAAAATTAAAAACAAAAAAACACCATTCAGTTTATAGTAAAACGGCATGGTAATACCTATTGCTAATATTAAATAAAAATAAGCTTTGTTGTGAAATTCTTGAGAGAACATTAGATGCAATTTAAGATAAAATTCTCTGTTTCCTCATTTATTTTTTTAAGACTATAGGTTGTTCTTATTTTGGATAAATTTGTTTCAATGAAAGAACTATAATCTTCTTTTAAAAAATTAGAATCCAAAACATGAACAAGCTCAACTTCATCATTAAAATAAAAAGCTGAGTCATTTAAAACGCTTTTATTAAATACATTGTTATGGGCTACAACCAAGCATGAACAAGCCATTGCTTCAATTAAAGAAGGGTTAGTTCCTCCAACAGAATGGCCATGAAAATAAATATTTGAATAATATCGTAAGTTACTAATTTCGGTTTGATTATAAATAGACCCAAGAAATACAACATGTTTAGAATTATACTTTTTAAACAAATAATTACCATACTTACTATTAAAATTTCCTACAATTATTAGCTTACTTTTAACTAAGCTTTTAATGCTTGCATTTATAATTATTTCGATGTTGTTTTCCGGTTCTAGGCGCGCAATAATTAAATTATATTCATACTTTTTAATTGAATAATTTATTAATTTATTACTTGTAACGGGCATAAATTCTGTTGCTCCATAAGGAATAAAAGTTGATTCTACATGATATTTTTCTTTTAAATAACTTTGAATTCCAAGAGAATCTGAAATAAGGAAATGACTTTTTCTGACAGCTAACTTTTCTGCAATGATTAAAAACTTTTGAACTAATCTAGAATATTTACTTCTTTTCCATTCCAAACCATCCATATTTGTTATTATCTTAACCCTTCTTTTAAAACAAAAACTAAAAATAGAACTACTGGTATAACCAAGTTGCAAAACTGCGTCAAAGTTCCTTTTCCTAGAGTCTAATATACAAAGAGCATCATAAATAAACTGACCAGCAGTTCCTATTTTATTTTCAGGATCATATTTGTGAATTAAGTTTACTCCCTTATAAACCATGTTTTTATAACTATGCAAGCTAGAGCAATAAACAAATACCAAATGTCCTTTAGAAGCTAAATAGATAGAAAAAGATTCAGCAAATTGCTCAAATCCTCCATAATTATTTGGTATACCCCTAGTACCTATAATACCAACTTTCATTTTAACTCAATAACTTGTTTATAAACATTCATAGTTATTTGTGCAGCTTTTAACCAACTATATCTTTCTTTCATTCCATCAATAAATTGAATATTTGATTGATGTAAAGAAGCTAATCTAACATTATCATATATTGATTGAATTGAATCTGGGTTACAATAAAAAACTTCAGAACTTGGGAAATAATCTTTAGTATCTCCATATTCAGTAACCACTATATTACATCCGCAGAATAATGATTCAAGTGACGAAAGTCCCGTTGTCTCAAACCAACTTGGTAAAATGTGTACTTTTGCTTTTAAATAGTAATCAACTAATTCATTTTGACTTAATTCATCTATGAAAAAAATATTATCAGATGCTTCTTCCTTACATTTTTGAAAATAATTTAAATGGTTTGGTGCAGGTTTCCCAATTATATAAAGAATAAACTCAGTATTTCTCAATGCCTTAATTAAATTTAATTGATTCTTCCTTCCTTCTATTCTTCCAACACACAATACAATTTTAGGATTTCTATCAACTTTACATTCATTCTTTAAATTAAATATATTGGAATCAGCTGCATTTGGAACAACAATATATTTATTGTTAATATCATAATCTAATCTCAATCTTCTGTATTCATTCTCAGAATTAGGTAATAAAAATGAAGCTCCCTTCATAATAATTTTAATTGACTTTTTATGACCAAAGACCAGATACTTTTTTGAAACAATTTTTTCTCCATTTAGTAATGAACGTGCAATCACTTTTAAATACTCTCGAAAATTGGAATCGAAAAGAGACAGAAACCTATTGCTAGTATTTAAATATTCTCTTTTTTCATATTCTGAATAATCAACGTAAATTGTTGAAATTACAAATGGCAAAATACTTTTACTAATATGAAAAAGTATATCTGCTGGCCGAATAATATTAAAAAAATGAATAAGGTTATAATTACCATAATTGATATTTAAATCATCACTTAGCTTAAGGTCTACAATTAAACCCAATTCACGTAATTTTAAAGCAGTATTAATAATTTGAACTGTATCGCCACCTTTTACCTTAAAAAGCGAAGAACGAGAAATAAATAGTATTTTATATCTATTCACTGACACTACTCTTGCTTACTTTATTAAATATTGGAAGGATGTTACTAAATGCAAAAATCCAAATTAAATACTCGACAATATTAAAAATAAAACTGCCAGTAAATTGATATATGAATATGAATATAAATAACGATAATCTATAATAATTAGAAAAAACCCTTGTTTTAAAAAACATAAAAAATATAATACCGAATTTTAAGATAATACCTACAAAACCATAAATAGCAAATGTTTCAGCAACAGAATTAGGAATTCGAATTACATCTGGAATTTTGGTGTATTGGTAGTATTGAACAATTGTATTTCGCCCCATATCTTTTATTTGACCCAATCCAACTCCAAACCAAACACTTTTTTGTTTCGCAATTAAATAAGCTAAATCAAAAGCTTCATATGTTCTGCCTCGGGCTGAAGTATCTTTTCCAGT
>JBEIDK010000069.1:0-16000 GCA_040383485.1 Flavobacteriales bacterium | reverse complement strand
GTGCTTTTTACTATTCAAAAGTTAATCTATATTTAGGCACACGTACTACATTTTTAAACGCTTATACTACCAGTAAACTTGAAGTTTACCCTAATTCAATACTGAAAATCAAATCAAACCTTTTATTTCTTGAAAATATTTTTGTGCCAATTAATCTTAGTAGTCACTCTAATATTAACAGTTCTATAATTGACACCAACAAAACATCAAAAATTAAATGGTATAGAGGAAGTGACTTAATTGCAGAAGGCGTCTATGAAATTAACCTTAATAATTATCCTCCAAATTATTACTCAGCACAGATTCTAACTTCGAAAGGAAAAAAATATACGGTAACAACTGATGAAATAATTGAAGGTTGGAAAGATTTTACAATTGAAAAGAATTGTATAGATCAAGATTTAAAAATTTACTTTAGCACTACCCTAGAAACCCAAAAGAGATTAAAAAGTAATTATGAAGAACGAATATTACCGAAATCAAATCCCATTAATAAAAGTGAAATAACAGAATACAGCATTTGCGAAAATTTACTTTTAGAAATTAGAATCTATAATTATTTAGGTGTTGAAATATATAGAAGAAAAAGGCAGTTAGTTGAAGGAGTCAATCAAATTTGTCTTTTTGATGATTTTTATGCTGCAAATGGATTTTACAAGTTATTGCTTATCGCAAATAATAAATTTATTTCTTATAAGAATATTGTTTTAAAAGAATAACGATTATCTCACTTTATTTATTACCACGAGTGTATAAAACAAACTACCTGATAAGATAGTTGCAAATAACAAATGGATAGGTTGTGCAAATGCAGGCATAGCAAAAGCTAATATATTACCCAGTAGAAATTCTATTAGAACAATCATAGTGTTCTGAAGCAATAATCTTTTTATTTGCTTGTTTACTTTGCTCCTGAAATAAAAATATACTGCTATGAAGATTACTGTTATTAAACTTGCTAAAACTTTATGTACATCAAATATTAAATTCAGATTTTCAACCCAAACTTCTCTGTGCGTATTCTGCAATTTTATGGCTATTTCATCTACCTGCTGCCTAACTTGTGTACCCGATAAAATTTGAACTAGTGTAAGAATAAAAAGAATGAGAGAAATATTAAATAAGAACTTAGCCTGTTTAATTCTTTCAATTTTTGCATTTACAAATGTTAATGAGTAAGTTCCTATGAGCACAAAAGAAAGTAACATTGCCAAAACCATGTGTGCTGTTATTTTTATTGGCGCTAAATTGCTCGACACTACCTTACTACCCACCCAACCGATAAACAAAACAAGCAGCAATGAAAAGATAGAACTAATCCAGATTTTTTTAAATTCTTTTCGCAAACGGAAAGCTAAAGAACACATGATTAGAATAACCAAGCCCTCAACAACACCAAGCAACCTATTCAAATATTCTACCCAAGTATGAAAAGCATTAAAGTCGGCTATTGTTTTACCTTCTACCTTAAAAATTTCTTTGTAGTTGGTTGGTAATTCAGAAATATCTGTTGGAGGAATATATTGTCCGAAGCATTTAGGCCAATCAGGACAACCCATTCCGCTACCTGTAGCGCGAACCAAAGCTCCAACTAAAATTAAAAAATAAGTAATAGCTATTGTTATAACAACCGACTTTCTGAAACTAACAAGCGCCTTATTCTCAATCATAAATTGTTTAATAAATACGTTTCATATTCAACTCTTTGGCAGGCGAAATGATTAATGGGAATTTTTCTACCAACACATTGCTTGTGTCCAATCCAAAAGCTTTCTCTTCGGACACACTAACGTGTTTGAGCATAAAGTAAATTTTTAAAATAATTCTTTCGTATAGTTTCAGTTCATTTTCATTGGAGAAGAATTTTTCAATAACTACAAATTTAAAATCACCTATCACATTATTTTTATTCAAAGATTCGTACCTACTGGTAATATCAACCTCTTTGTTCTTTACCATATCGGTAACAACCGTTCTAAACATTTGGTTGATGCGCGGTGCAACCCTAAATCCTAATTTAAAATCAATACGCACTACATCGTCTTGCACCAGGTTGGTTACTTTATACTCGCATCTATATGGTTCATCCATTACATCAACATGCACAAACCAGTATATATCAGCACGTTTTGGTAGTTTTTGTAATATGGAGTAAATCACTTTTTCTTCAATCTCATCCTTTCTATCGGCACTTGTTAAATAAACCAAGTGGGTTGCATATTTGTGTATGGATGTATCGTTACTTAGCTCATTTAATTGAGGTAAATATTGTTTCAAATTTGTAAATTCAACATACCTGTTTTTAATTTTTCTGGCTTCATACCATGACCACATTATAGAAAATAAAACTCCAGCAATTAATAGGGTTACCCAACCGCCATGCTCAAATTTACCCATGTTTGCAATAAAAAAACCGGTTTCTATAATACCATAAACTGTAATTACAAGGGTCACAAAAATTCTGTTGTAACGTTTTAAAATCATATAATAATTCAACAAGGTAGTTGTCATTATCATGGTTAATACTATTGCTAAACCATAAGCCGCACCCATGTTCGACGATTCTTGAAAATATAATGTTATACCAATACAACCCCACATCAAAAGCCAATTTACTGATGGAATATACAACTGACCTTTGGCTTCGGTTGGATAAACAACCTTTACCTTTGGCCAAAAATTTAAACGCATTGCCTCGTTTATTAAGGTAAACGAACCGCTGATTAATGCTTGAGAGGCAACAATAGTAGCTGCTGTAGCTACCACAATACCAGTACCGGTAAACCATTGCGGCATAATTGCATAAAATGGTGTAGCGCCTCCAAACTCAGACATTAGATGCCCTTCGTGGGCAATAAGCCATGCACCTTGCCCGCAATAGTTAAGCACCAACATCGTTTTCACAAAAATCCAAGATATTCTAATATTGGTTTTTCCGCAATGCCCTAAGTCGCTGTAAAGGGCCTCTGCACCTGTTGTACATAAAAATACGCTGCTCAACAATACCAGCGCATTTGTATTGTTTGCCAAAACTTTGTAGGCATAATAAGGATTAAGTGCTTTTAAAATAGAGATTTCTGTAAAAATTTGCGATATGCCTAGTATGCCTAACATTAAAAACCAAATGAGCATCACTGGCCCAAAAAATCTGCCAATGGCTTTAGTACCGAATTGCTGAACAAAGAAAAGTGAGAATATGATACCGATAACAATAGGTACGGTTTTTAACCCTGGATTATAAATTCTTAAACCTTCAATGGCTGATGAAACAGAGATAGGAGGCGTTATAATACCATCGGCTAAAAGGGTACAACCACCAATGATGGCCGGAAATAGCAACCATTTTGCCTTAGTACGACGTACCAGGGCATATAGAGAAAAAATTCCTCCTTCGCCTTTGTTATCAGCACGTAGTGTAAGTATTACGTATTTTAAGGTAGTTTGCAAGGTAAGTGTCCAAAAAATACAGGATATTGCACCTAGCACCATATCTTTATCTATTGGCCCTTTGCCTACAATTTCTGAGAGTACATACAGTGGAGAAGTTCCAATATCGCCATAAATAATACCTAGTGTTACAAGCAGGCCTGCTGCTGTAACTTTATTCATTTGGTTGTGTCCGTCTGACATTTTGCGTAAAAAAAACGTGCAAATGTATAATAGTATTTTCTATTCAAAGGTTAAATTCCTAAATATATTTTCAATGCGTTTTTTATTTCGATTAGCTGATAAAATTAAGAGTTGAATGTAGATTTCATTTTTGAAAATGAGAGTGCATGTTTAAGGCATCATTAATATTTTTTATCAACCAATATATAAGCTGTAAGTGGGTAATGGTCGGACAAGTCGGACTTGGTAGTTTTAAATGAATACGATTTTATATTTGGCGAGTGAAATATATAATCAATGCGTTGTGGAATTATTTCGTTGTTACTACTGCCAATGCCTGAGCCACTAATTACAAATGCGTCAACCAAATGTGATACAAACATTTGGTAAGTATATGATACCGGTGTATCGTTAAAATCGCCGCAAACAACAACATCATAAGGCGATTTGTTGATGTGATTTATTACTAGTTCTACTTGAGAGCTGCGCTTTACAAATGCTCTTTTTAGCTTGCCTAAAATTTTTCTAGCACCTCTCAATTCATCAACTTCTTTGTTATTATTCAAAGAGTCTAAAAACTTATAGTCTTCGTTTTTAAAGTGTATCGATTGCAAATGCAAATTATAAAACCTAATAGTATCGGCTCCTTTAACAATATCGCTATAGATGCAAGAATTATTGCCTTTAGTTGCAAACTTTATAAAGCCCTTACTTATTATTGGATATTTTGACAATGTTGCAATGCCCCAGTGGTCCGTTTTTCTGAGGGTAGTGGTATAGTGTACGTTTGAGTAATTGTAATCAAGACGTTTTTTTATCGAATCTAAATTAATAAAGCTATTTTCATCGTCAGAGTAAAATTCTTGTAAATTAATTACATCAACCTGCTCATTGTTTATGAATTTAAATAGTTTATTGCGGGTATTTTTATTGTTTGTCCAATTATACAAATCAAATAGCCTTACATTATAACTCATCACTTTTATCAAGGAATCTCCTTTTGTTTTAGCAGTCATTTTTTCGGCAGTAAAATTAAATTGAAAGCATCGCGGAAAAAGCATGATACCAACTAAAATAGCAATGGTAGAGAGCAATACCTGACGTTTAAAAAAGACAGTCCAGTAAATGGCAAAAACAATATTAAAGAAAACTAAAATTGGATATCCCAACCCTAAAAAAGCAAAAGGATAAAATGCACTAGGGCTTATATAAAGGCTTAGGTAAGAACCAAATAGCAATATTGCAAAAACAAGATTGACAGCAAAAACTATTTTATTTAAACCTCCTAAATCATTAATCATTAAACTAAAGTATTTATTAAAACCAATAGTAATGAATGATAACTAAAATATTTAACTGTATTTTTTCTAAATCCTTTTAAAACAATGGAATAAAAAAAGAGCATTACAATATTATGGATTGTTATGCGTTAAAATAGGAGGATTAAAATGATAATATTTTTTTAACCCAATCTTTTATATATTTACCAATAGAAAAAAAAACCCTAACATGATGCAAAAGGAAATAAAAATAATGATTGTTGATGACGAAGTAGAAACAACCATTGGCCTGAAAGCTTATTTACGCCATGATTTTGAGGTAATATCGTTTAACGACGTAAGAGAGGCAATAGCATATTTAGAAACCAATACTACCAACATTATTATTTGCGACCAGCGAATGCCTTACAAATATGGGCTAGCGTTTTTGATAGAATGCAAAACCCTAGCTCCTGATGCCATTCGGATTTTATTTTCGGCACATGTTGCAGAGGCTGAACTTACAAACGCTATAGAAGATGGTACTATTTTTAAATTCGTACACAAGCCTATTTCATTAGACTGGGGCAAATTTGATGGTGCCATTCAAGACGCCGTAAATGTTATAAGAGGCGGGAATAAAATTACCTAGTCACTAAAATTTTTATAATTATGAATGCCTGCTTTGGTGTATATATTTTGTATGTGCTTGCGCACAGTTTCATAATTTATACCTGTTAAAGTAGCAATTTTGCGTGGCTTTATGCCCTCTACCAAGTATTTATAAATTATCTTTTCTTTTTTGGTTAGTTTGTCAACAATATCATCGTTTATTTGAGGTGTTGTAGTTGGTTTAGTAATGTATTTATCAATTATAATGGGCAGTTGAACATCCATGTTATTTTCATCTAATACCTCCTCCGAATAGCCAATTAAATTTTGCTTTAAGTGTTGGCATTCTACATCATCTTTTGCCAACACAATAAATTTGCAGTGTGGCCACACAACTTTAAAACAATGAATAATAGAAGTAGTTTCTTGTAGTTGGTACCGTCGTTGAAAAAACACAACATCGGGCTGTAAAGGCTGTGCAAGTCCTATAAATTCGCTACGGTCATAGTTAAAATACTCATCAAATTTTGTTACGTATTCTTTCAATAATTCTTTCAGCAGCAAACACATTTTTCTTTCGGTGTGGTACACTAATACTTTGCACATAGTTGTTTTGGTTTTATTTATCAAGCATAAATTTTTTCGTTTTAAAAATGCTTAATTTCAAAATAGCTTCCAAATTTTTCTACTCCAATTTTTACACAAAATACTCCAAAACAATAAATATACTCCAAAAAAATGCATTTCTACTCCAAAAAAATACTCCAATTATTTGCATTTGGAGTATTGACAAAGAGCATTTTGAGGTTGTAAGTTTGAAAAAAAATAAAGGTATAATTCAATATAGAATGCAGCTAACTTCAAAAACAACCAATTACTAAATTATATGATGCCAACAAAAAATATATATAAATTTACGGATTTGCCGCCGTGGCATAGCAGAACTTAGAACTTAGAACTAAGAACTTAAAACAAAAAACTAATAAACTTAAAAATAATACACCCATGAAAAGTAATATAAATAACACAATAAAAGCGAGGAAAACGCAGTTGAGCAATGCTCCTGCACGCACAAAAGGCACAAAAAGTCTTGGTGATTTAATAAACATTAAAAGCTCAAGCCAAACCCTACGGTGGATGGCTTTGGTGCTGGTGTTGTTGGGGAGTAGCCATTATGTAAAAGCACAGGCTGGCAGTTCGGCAGCCACTGCTATTAATATTACCAACGGACAAAACAACATATTAAATTTTACTACATCAAATCCGCTTTGGATTAAGGTAACGCCAGACAGTTCGCGCATTACCATAGATTGTATTAACTCAAATTACATAACAAATGCTAAAGTAAATAATGTAACTATTTATACATTTCCATATACTGGTGGCATATTGCAAAACATTTTAACAACAGGTATAACCAATGTGCCTGATAGAGGCTATTTTCTAAACATTAGTGGGCTAACTCCTAATAGCAGTTATTTGTTTGCAATCACAAAAAGTAATATTGCTGCACAATTATACTTCAAAATTAATAATGGCAAAGCGCTAAACAATTACGGTAACATAGTGGCAAGTAGCACCGTTTCTGGATGTGGCAATTTAGTTACAAACGGTAGTTTTGAAAATAACACAGCATGTCCTGCCAATCAAAATGAAGTTAACTTAGCTACTGGTTGGGGCAATGTTTCTGGCATGATGACGAATCCTGATTATTATAGCGGATTAAATAGTACCACAGGCAATGCTTGTGCTGGTAATTTTAGTGTACCTGCAAACATTCTTAACAGTAATTTGGCAGCTCGCACAGGCAATTCATATATGGGTATAGCTCCTTTTGTGCTCTCTAATTGGTGGTCGGAGTATATACAAACAAATTTAGGCGCAGCAACCGTTCAAGGTAAGAAATATTTTGCTGAGATGTGGGTAAAAAATGCTAGTTATTCAAGATATACCAGCAATAATTTAGGTATGTTATTTACAACTTCTCAAGTATCAAACTCAACTTATCCTCAATTGATAAGTGGCTCCGGAAACTACAGCATTAATGCAAGCCCTGCGCCACAAATAAATTTTAGTAGCAATATAAATGCTACCGCAGGGTGGACAAGATTATACGGAACCTTTACTGCTTCAGGTGCATTTTCTTTTTTAACCATCGGTAATTTTTATGGTTATACTGGTACCACTGGCGTACTAATTCCTGGTGCTGCTGCAACTGCACCAAATTATGCTTATTATCATATTGATGATGTTAGTCTCATTCCAATAACAGGTGCTAATATTAATATATGTGCAGGAAATAGCGCACAAATTGGTGGATGTGTCATTCAAGGAGCAACCTATAGTTGGAGTCCGGCACTTGGTTTAAGCAGTACTAGCGTTTCTCAACCAGTTGCCTCTCCTGCTGCAACAACTACCTACACTGTAGTAGTTACCTTACCTAATGGCAGTACTATTTCTGATAATGTTACAGTTACTGTAAACCCTACTCCCACTGCAAATATTACTCAAAGCTTAATTGGCACACAAGACGTTTTAACTTGCAATCCTACACCAACCGCAGGTATTACATACTTATGGAGTACTGGTGCTACAACTGCAAGTATAAACCCGAGCACCAGTGGCACTTATACCTGCACTGTTACCAATGCACAAGGTTGCACAAATATAGCCTCATACACCTATGTTGCCTGCCAAGCGCCAACTGTAACTGTAAACAATAATTTTAATGGTATGCAAATGGGTAACATGAGTAATAGTACTACTGCCCTTACTTATGTGTATCCTGCTACCCCATTTACCTTTACTTTTACAATTGTAAATCCAAATACTACTAATACAACCTATAATATTAATTTAAACTTGCCTGATAATTTTGTACCAAATAACACTGCAGGCATCATCACTAATCCGTTTACTGGTAATGCATGTGTTACAACAGGTCCATTAACTGATTTAACTCAACCACAAGGAGCCTATGGTCCTGGTTCGTTTGATAGAACAATTACTACAACCTTAAGCTTGCCACCAGGTGTAAATACATTTACAATGAGTGGTGTTTATAATTTTATGAGTACTGCTTTTAGCAACGCTGTTGGCACTTGTAATACTGCAAGTGAGTGTACATTAAAACTAACAGGTAGTTGTATACCTACAGATGTAAATGCTACACAGTGCATTTTTGTTATGTATGGTTGTCCATCTGGTTTATTAGTTAGTAGCAGTGTATGTCCTCAAAATATTGTACTTAACAATAACAACTCTACTGTAACGGTGCAATACAACATACATCTTAACACACCAAACATTAGTCATTTAGAGGGTTATTTACTAGTACCTAATTTTTTAGGCAATCCTATCATCAGCTCACAATTACCTAGCAACATATTTGCACCTATTTCAACTATTGCAGCTACAACAACAACACCATCCACTACATACTCACCAAACTATACAGCATATAAAGTAGATTTAGATTTAACTACACCCAATTATTTAGGTAATGGATGGCCTAATGCCAACTATAACTACCCATTCAAGGTTGTTTTTCAGTATGTTAATTTACCTGCGGCAGGCACAACAGGATTTAGCGTTTTGTTTGGCACACAAGCTGGCTCTCCTCCTAATATAAACCTAACACAGGTGCTACAAAATAACTCTACCAATATTTTACCTTATTGGTGTCATTCAGCTAATTTTGCTTACCCTCAAAGTTGTTTTCCTTCTATTCCTCAATACACTCCTACGTTTAGTATTAGTAATGTAAATTGTTTTAATGCAGATTTTACTTACACTCCTCTGCCAACAAACTTTTTGGCAACCAATTTTGGCAATGGAGCTTATTCTGTATATGAATATGTAATTACCGATTTGCAAAGCAACCCCGTGCAACAAAACCTAACTGGTAATGCCAATCCTTATAATTGTAGCTTACCAGTTACAAATACCTCACGAACATACAATGTTACCTTAAAAATTCATATATTTTTAGCAAATGGAAATTTAGCAGTTATTTACACCTCCACACCACAGCAGGTAACTACCTTATCAAACCCTGCAGCATGTTTTGCATTACCTAATATAAGCACAACAGTAAATGGTGCTAATTGCAGCAATAATGTGGCTGTAACTGCAACTCTTACTAATACTAGTGCCTATCCTGCTGGTTTATACCCAACCTATGTTTGGCGCGCATTCGATACTAATCAGATGCCTGCAATAACTAATGCAACATCATTTACAAACGGCACCATACAGTTTGCCCCTGTTTTAGTTGCTACGCCTTATACTTTGTATTGCACCGTAAATATTATGAATGACAATGGTACCGCACAAACTGGCGATGATTTTATGGTAGCAACTAACAACAGTGCAGTATCTAATATAACCATATACCCTCCTTGTTGCAATACTAGTTATCAATTCATCTCCTCTAACACCGCCCTTTCTGGCTCTTATAGCGGCAACTATACCGTAGGAGCAGGTGTAACCCTTACTGTTGCTAACAATACCACATTCAACAATGCTACATTCGAGATGCAAGCTGGTAGCCGCATTATAGTAAACAGTTACAAAACGCTAACACTTAACAATAGTTTATTGCAACAGTGCGGCAGCATGTGGCGCGGTATATTTTTAAACAGTGATGCAGTATTAATTGCAAACCCTAACAATTTAACCACCAACATCAACAACATTAGAGGTGCAGAGTATGGTATAAGAACTTTTGATGCCACTGCTACCGTTGTGATAAACCGCGTACAATTCTTAAACAACAGAGTAGCTGTTTGTATTGATAATATTACCAACAATGCTGCAGGACTGCAAGGTGTGTTTAGTGGCGACATAAACAACAACACATTTAACTGTACCACATTGCCTACCGTAGCTGCCAACAGCGGCATTATAGCAAACCCAAGTACTTTAAGCTACGTACATCTTTGGTTCAAAAATGTAGCGGGTGCAGTTATTTTTAATAGTTCTTTTAACAATAGTTTTTATGGCGTAGTTGGGCAAAATGCAAGCTTACGTTTGCAAGGCAACACCTTTTTAAACATGCTTAACGACCCTAACTATGTCAATAATAATAACATTGACTATGATTTTCAAAAAAGTGCTAATGTATTTCAGGGAGGTATAGGTGTTTTTGGATTTGGGACGAAAAAAACAACACACAGCATAGTAACTGCTGCTAATGGAACTGCTAATTATAACAATAATATTGTTGATTTTGGCAACTGCGATATTGCTTGCGCTGCTATACAATGTAATTTTGAAGCTATCAATCATTATTTTGGTAATAACACAAAAAAAGGATTTTATAGCGTTGATGGTGCACTTAATGCAACTGTTTTGGCTAGAATTAAAATGGATGTGCAACACATTGGTGCCTTGTTTAGTCAACAATCTATGAATGATGCAATTTCAATAACCAATAACATTATAAATGTTACCAGCCCTACTAATCAGAATGCGGGTGGTATTGATTTTCAAGCTCTAAATTTGCCTATTACACAAAACTTTGTTATTGATAATAATGAAATACATTTGCTTAATAACAAAGCAACTTTTGGTATTAGATTAAACGGAGTGAAAAAAAATACTGCAAATACGATACCTGCCAATGTAACCAACAATTTTGTTGAGTTTGTAACCAATACCTCTAGCAATGCAAGTGGTATAAAGTTTACCAACACCGATTATATAAACATAGGTTGCAACAATGTGCAACACAGTGGTGGCGGCATAGCTGCAAACATTGATGCCTTTAGTGCCGACAATACTAAAAGCAACAGCGTACAAAACAATTGTGCCAACTACACTTACAGTGGTTTGCGTTTTAAGGGGACATGCACCAGCACCAACCTTATAAAAAGCAATACCATGAATGAGCATACCTTTGGTTTGTATATTGACAACAACGGACAAATAGGTACCCAAAACCACAGCGGCAATATATGGCAAAGCCCCAACTACAGCTCAGCACAGGTAACTGCTAAAAATATTGCTTTTGCACCTTTAGTACCACAATCTGCCTTTGTAAATAATCCAACACAAAATAGTGGTGTTAATTACTACGACCCAACACAGTTACCAATTGCACAAATTGCTGGGATACCTTCTGCCAACGCTGCTGGTTGGTTTAATCAAAATACATTTGGTACTGGCGCTAATACTGCATGTTCAGCTACCGTTTGCAACATACCTGCTGGTGGTGGCGGAACTGGTGGTGGCGGGAATATAAATACCGGAACCGGTAACCCTAACAGCAGCAATACTGGCACAAGCACAAGCAGCACTACATATAGTTATATCGACCCTAATAACCCTACTAACTATAGCAGCACCGACGATTATTTTGCAGGGCAATTTATAGCCATGAATTTGTACCAACAAGTAAACAACTGGAAAGCCGACCGCATGGCTTATGAAAAACTAATTGTCGACCCAAGCATTGCGCAAAGCAACCCCATAGCATTGGCTTTTTATGCCTTGGCGCAAAACCGAAACTTTGCTAAGTTTGAACAAGCACAGCAATATTTGCAACAAGCATTACAATACAGCCCTGCCCAAAGTAGCACCTTAGAAAGTTTAAAACTTAGCAATGAGGCTTTGTTAATAGATTTAGAAACTGCTATTGCAAACGGCGACAATGCCTTGATAGCAAGCCTTAGCCAACAATATGAAGCAAACCAATTACAAGAACAAAGCATTAAACAGGCTTTCGATGCCAATGCCGATGCGCAAGCTGCCCTTATGCAAAGCAAAAACAACGAGGCACAAGGCTATGGCAATAGCTTTGTTGAAAATGAAAAGTTATTTAACGATGTAATAGCCCGCACCCTTGCCAAAGGAGAGGATATTACCGACCCTGCCGACTGGAACATTATACAGCAAATTGCCATGCAATGCCCTTATAGCGACGGTGCAATAGTATACACTGCCCGCAGCTTGTATAGCATTATTGACAATACTATTGAGTACAATGATGATGCACTATGTGGCAGCACTGCTCGCAAAGCAAATACTGCCAGCATTGATTATGATGTAGAAGAAGAATTGCTTAAAAAAGAAGCAGGATTGCCTAATAAATTAGAAGCAATACCAAATTCTTTGATTGTTTATCCTAATCCAGCAAATGATGCAATTAACATTAGCGGACTTGATTTAGAAAAATCAAGCAATGTAACTTTACAAAATAGTTTGGGACAAATTATTTATATGGTAAATGTTAAAGGTGGCATACAAAAAATAAACACAGGCAATATTACTAATGGCATTTATATGCTAAAAGTAACAAATGAACAAGGAGTAATTGGCACCCAAAAAGTAACCATACTCCATTAAACAAACAACCCAAAAAGCACTCGAATATTTCGGGTGCTTTTTTTATTTAAAATAATGAAAAAAATTTTATTCATTCTCCTAATTATTAATTGTAAATTCTCAATTATCAATTGTCTTGCACAAGGAATCGGTAGTCGTTTTTTATTTGGTTATGAAAGCAATGCAAATCAGACAATAAACCGTAGAGCCAACTTAAATTTTGTAGGTTCAAATATTGACATTGATACCACAGATTATTTATGCACTTTTAGTGCTACAGCCGCCAATATAAGCGACAGTGCTGGCAATCTTTTATTTTACACAAATGGTGTTACTGTATATAACAAAAACCACCAAATAATGCAGAATGGAGACTCTCTTTCATGGACACCCGACATAGCTGGTTTTTTAACTTATGGTTCTCTCATTTCTCAACACAATTTAATAGTTCCTTTTTACAATGACCCTACAAAATATTATTTATTTCATGAATATACAATTGTATTTGGTGATGCTAGCGGTTCACAACCAACCAAGCTCCAATATAGCATAGTCGATTTAAGCTATAACAATGGCTTGGGCAAAATAACCAACAAAAACACAACAGTACTAACAGATACTTTGCGCAATGGTGGGCTTACAGCCTGCCGCCATGCCAATGGGCGCGACTGGTGGTTGCCCATAAAACAATGGCGCAACAACAAATTTTATATGATGCTTGTAACACCATTTGGCATACAAAACATGGGCGAACAGGCAATAGGCGATACCACCGCATTGGTAAGTGATTGGGCAGGTCAATCCATGTTTAGCCCCAATGGAAACTGGTATGCCAACATAGATGGGCATAGTGAGATGAACATATATGGCTTTGACCGTTGCACAGGGCAATTTACAAGCAGCCTACACATACCCTTTGCAGATACTGTATTTACCAGCGGTTTAGCATTTTCACCTAATAGCAGGTTTTTATACGCTGCTCGCATTCTAAAAATATTTCAATTAGACTTAGATGCGCAAAACATTTTGGCAAGCAAAACAGAAGTAGGAGCATATAATGGTGTTATAGATTATAGTTATACAACCATTTGCTATGGCGCCTTAATGCCCAATAACAAAATATATTTTAGTACCAGTTTTAATACCCGTAAATTTCATGTAATAGAAAACCCCGATAGTTTGGGCTTAGCCTGTAATTTTGTAAACAATGCCTTTAGTGTAAATAGGGCAAACAATTTATCGGTACCCAACCATTACAATTATTATTTAGGTGCAGTAGCAGGTAGTGTGTGCGATAGTTTGGGATTGAGTGTGGGAAGCCCCACCCTAACCCTCCCCAAAGGTGAGGGAATTGGCATGCGTGTTTCGCCCAACCCAGCTAACGAAAGTTTTTACCTCAACTACAACAACAAAGAAAATACTAGCTTACAAATAGTAGATGCTTTTGGTAAAATTATTTACAGTCAAGTTTTATACTCATGGTTCACGAGCCAATACATAGATTGCAGCAATTGGCCAAATGGGGTGTATGTGGCGCAGGTAAAAACAAATGATGGTAGGTACATAGGTAGCACCAAAGTGGCGGTAATAAGGTAAATTAGAGGATAGAATGAAAAAGATACTTATTCTAATTATTAATTGTCAATTGTTAGTCTTTAATTGTCTTGCGCAAGGTGAGGGTAGTCGTTTTTTATTTGGTTATGAAAGCAATGCAAATCAGACAATAAACCGTAGAGCTAACTTAAATTTTGTAGGTTCAAATATTAACATTGATACCACAGATTATTTATGCACTTTTAGTGCAACAGCCGCCAATATAAGCGACAGTGCAGAGCACAACGTAGGCTTAAACATTGCCAACAACGGGCATATTGGGTTGCAAAACTTTACTACCGCTGGTAACAACTTAAATGATAACAAATGGCAAAGCTCAGCTTTGGGAGCAGCACAGATTACAGGAATGAATAATAATACTAGCTTGACAATGGTTACGTTATCAAAGTTTTTTGTAAAAGCTGGCCAAAATAGTAGTAGTACTTATTACGACCCAACAATAAGTCCAGCACCACCGCAAGATAATTTTGGAGGAGTTTGGTTTGCACCTCCAACAAATGTTGGCACTGCAAGTAACATTTCTTGTACCAGCACCTGTGCACCCAACCCAATTGTAACTGGTGGTGGCGGAACAATAAATACTGGCACAGGTAGCCCAAACAACAGCAATACTGGTAATAGCACAAGCAGCACTACATATAGTTATATCGACCCTAATAACCCTACTAACTATAGTAGCACCGACGATTATTTTGCAGGGCAATTTATAGCCATGAATTTGTACCAACAAGTAAACAACTGGAAAGCGGACCGCATGACTTATGAAAAATTGCTTGTCAACCCCAGCATCTGTTATCAACAATAAAATATATTTTAATACAGCAAGCCCTGTTGCAACAATGCCTGCTCTTAATAACCAATATGCCATAACTGTTAGTGGTAATTTTGATGCAAGCGGTAGTGCTAAAGTTGCTTGTAATAAATTATGGAATCCAACGCCCGGCACATCAACATACAACAACTATTACAAAAGGGGTATTGCAGTGGTAAATAATTTTGTGAATGGTAGTTCAAGTGCATCTACTTTAGATGTTAATACATTTGGGTTTTGCCCTCCTAATACTGCATCAGGGACGGGACTAATTGCAGGCAATGAATTTGATAACTATCCCTCAACTGCCAATACTGGAAATGGCGCAAGATTAGATATGTACTTAGAAAGTGTTAACCCCGATTACTATTATAACTTGTGGGGAACTAGTCCATCGCAATCAAAATATAAACCGCTTTCAATTAGCGGCAGTTTAAATCTGGCTATTTGTCCTATTTCTGCAATAGGATACAATAATAATCAAGATTTTTGCCTTAACAATAATAATTTACCGGCAGTTAGTGCACAATCAGTTTTCAATTTTAATACTGCTTATTCGCCTGCCAATCTTTTGCCAAGTTCAAGCATTCCGGCCTTAAGAACCATAGCTGCTATTTTGTTTGATATGCAACAAACATCGGATGCCATAGTATTACAAAAGGGGTATTGCAGTGGTAAATAATTTTGTGAATGGTAGTTCAAGTGCATCTACTTTAGATGTTAATACATTTGGGTTTTGCCCTCCTAATACTGCATCAGGGACGGGACT
>JBEIDK010000068.1:0-16093 GCA_040383485.1 Flavobacteriales bacterium | reverse complement strand
GGCTTTTATCTCAAAACTATCCTCGAGGGCAAAAAGAATTACTGTCTGTATTTAACTTGTTTGATGTGCAAATGTTAATAGATTGGTTTAAAGAGAGAAGCGTAGAGTTAAAAGTGGAACCTGACGGAGGAGTTTTTCCAAAATCAGATTCTTCTATGACAATAATCCAATCTTTTATTGATGAAGCCAATAAACTAAAAATTGACTTATTATTAAATCAAGAGGTAAAACATATTTTTAATCATGAAAATCAATTCGAAGTAATTACTGAAAGTAATGAATTTAATTCAAGATTTGTAATAATAACGATAGGAGGGTTTCATAAGTTTGATTCTTATAGCTGGTTGATTCAACTTGGCCATAAAATAATTAAACCAGTTCCTTCATTGTTTACATTTAACATTGAAGAACATCTTATGAAACATTTAATGGGTATTTCGGTTAGGGGTGCAAAAGTTAAAATTATGGATACAAAGCAAGAGTTTGTTGGCGATATCCTAATTACACATTGGGGATTTAGTGGCCCTGTAGTATTGAAGTTGTCATCATTTGCAGCAATTGAGTTAAATAAGCTAGATTACAATTATGAAGTCTTAGTTAATTGGATAAATGAAAAGAATACTGAAGAGGTACGTTTTCAATTATTAGAATATAAAGAAAAACATCACCTAAAAAATATTGAAAATCAACTACCTTTTGATATACCCAAAAGACTATGGTTATATTTTTTCGAGTTAATTGATTTGCCACCAAATACAAAATGGGCTGAGGTGCCCAATAAAAAAATTAACCACCTGGTAGAAGTGCTTTGTAATAGCCGCTACAAAGCAAAGGGAAAGACAACAAATAAAGAGGAATTTGTTACCTCTGGCGGAGTAGATTTAAAAGAAGTTGAAATGAAAACACTCGAAAGTAAAAAACAGAAGAACCTATTTTTTGCCGGAGAAGTTTTAAATATTGATGGAATTACTGGCGGTTTTAACTTTCAAGCAGCTTGGAGCACTGCTTACTTGGCTGCTAAATTAGGAAACCATGATTTTAGCGGATAAAAAAAAATGACTCCAAGTAATTATCTTGAAGTCATTTAAAAAGCAATTCGTCAAACCAATAACTAATTACATTTATTTCTCATCAAACTCATCTATTTCAGGAATTTCATCAATACTATTTTCTAATTCTTCTTCAATTGAAAGTTTATTTTTTTTCTTATTACTATTTATTCCAATACAATCTATACAAGTAAGTCCTTCTTGCCTCATAATCCATTTACGGTTCATCATTTTGCTATCATTAGTATTAGTTACATTATCTATATCATAAATAATATTCTTTAGGCTCCTGCTCAAATAAATGGTTTTGCCAACAGGTACTCTTAAAATAATTTTCAAGTTTTGTACTCTCCATTTTTCACTTTTATTTAATTCGAAAAAATTATTTAACAATAAAATACTATCGTTTTGCGAGAAGGTGTAATTAATATTAGAGGCTCTTTCATATGCTGTCTTTTTAGAATTACCTCTTGCTGTTCTAATCAATACCAATTCAAAGCTATCTGTTTTGCTTGGAATGACATCGAACTCTGGTGAAGAAAATGTAATGCCATTGTCGTTAACTTTAAACAAATTATTATTTCGGTTGGTCATTTTATAATCATCTTCAAAGTCATCTTCATCATTATATTTACTTGATAATTCTGTTTTGATATATAAAACATTATTTTTTGGAGTTGATAACATTACTTTTTGAACCTGTTTACTTGGCATTTTAAAATCTTGAGCCACTCCAATAAAAACATATACACTTATACAAATTCCAATTAGGAATAAAATAGATGCTGAAATACTTAAAATTTTATTTTTTTGCTTTATTTTAAAAACCATTCTTACGCCTTTATAAATGATCATTAGCAATGGAATTGCAGTTATAAGTAATAAGCCTATTGTTGCTAAATTTATTTCATTCTCATTATTGAAAAGTAATAGCATAATTTCTTTGAATGAATAATTAGTGATATCGTCATTGTTGTTTATATGTATTAACGAAAAATCACCGAAAACTGAACCAAGAATGATACTGAGTAGAATTACTCCAAAAATGATAAATGAAATGGCAAAAAATTTACCGGCTACTTTTATAAAATTATAAGCTATAGAAGTTAAAAAGTCAGCTAAGATGTTTCCCATTCCTCTTGCTCTATTTCCAAATCTGCCACCTGAACTTTTTGCGTCAGTATCAAACTTTCTTGCACTATCGTTTACACGTTCAAACTCATCTTTTATTGTTTTGGATATATTATCTACGTTAATGGGTTCTCCTTTCATAGCTAGTTTCTCAGCTGTTGTTTTTGCTTCTGGTATTGCTATCCATAAAATTAAATATAATAAGAAACCTGAGCCGGCTAAGAAAAAGCTAGCTGCCAAACCAAGTCTAATCCATAATGGATCAATATCAAAGTAATTTGCTATACCACTACAAACACCACCAATAATGCGGTCGTCGCCATCTCTATATACACGTCTTCTATAGTTCTGGTAATTTTGATTGCTATTTTCCAAACTACTTTTTCGTGTATTTTCTTCAGCGTTCGAATCTGAAAAATCTTCGGGGTTACCCATTATTTTTATTACCCTATCAACATCTTCCATTATTAATACAGATTTTGTGGTACCCACTTTTTCTTGAAACATCTCAGCAATTCGATTTTCAATATCTGTCATAATTTCATCTTTTCCTTGTGATTCGGTAAAGTGAAATTTAATTTCTTTTAAATAGTTATCTAATTTTTCGAAAGCATCTACCTCGATATTAAAAACTATTCCACCTATGTTTATTGTTAATGTCTTATTCATTTTTTTTATTTTTTAATGGTTTTATTTACTGATTTTACTAATTCATCCCAGGCACCTAAAAGTTCATTCAGAACTAATTGCCCATGTTCTGTAAGTTTATAATACTTACGAGGAGGGCCTGAAGAAGATTCCTCCCATCTATAACCTAAAAGATTATCATTCTTTAATCTTGTTAGCAATGGGTAAAGAGTTCCTTCAACTACAATTAATTTTGCTTCTTTAAGTCTTTCAATAATGTCGCTTGGATAAGCTTCACCATCTGCTAATACGCTAAGGATACAAAATTCTAAAACCCCTTTGCGCATTTGAGCTTTTGTGTTTTCTACATTTATTGCCATTGTTATTTTAAATTGTTAAGATTATAATTTGTTTTTAATTTATTTCTTTTTATCAGTGATTTGAAATTTACCATATAGTAGTTTGTCTAACCCTGATATTGACAATGCAAGTATATGTGTTTTATACTATACCTTGTATCACATAGTACTAAAATAAAATGTATCTAACTGATTATGAGGCTAAAAAATTTATTTGTAAAAAGAGTTTATGGTCTAAAAACCGAACAGATTGAATTTATTCTTTTAAAATACACCTAATTACTCAGATATTTTGGTAATAAAAAGTAGTTTATTTTAAGCCTTATTTCTACTTAGAAAAATAAAGGATAAATATTCTAAAGGTTGATTTACAGCAATACGCTAAGTTTTTAAACTGAATTGAAAAACAGAATAAACTATTTACAGTTATCCTTTATCAATTGGTTGGCATCATTCAAATTCATTGCCTTTATTTTATGCCAACATTTACAAGCATTTTCAAGGTCATTCATTTTTGAATAACAAACACCACAGTTATATAACGCATCAACATCATTGTTAGTTATGCTTAAAGCAGCTTGAAATAAATCAATGGCGGTTTTGTATTTAAGCTTTTCAAAACATTTTACGCCTTCATTATAAAAGTAATCGGTAGATGCTTTTTTATAATTTATGATTGTATATGTGATATTTTTGTCGTCAGAATCAACTACTTTTAAATTATAAAGTGTGTCATTAAGATGTTTTTTATTTGAAATCGAAGAATTGATAACAACAAATTTTACTGGATAAACGAACTGAACTTTAACTCTATTGCCATTCTGTTTTCCAGGCTTCCAAGTTGGCATTGCTTTTATAATTCTTAATGCTTCAATATCTAATTCATTTCCATCTTTTATACCTTTAACTACTTCAACATTTTCAACATTTCCTTCTTTGTTAATTACAAATCCTATAAAAACCGTTCCTTGGATATCATTTTCCTTTGATGAAGGAGGATAAACAATATTTGTTTGAAGATATTTCATCATACCTTCTTCTCCACCAGGAAACTCAGGCATTTCCTCGACGCTTACAAATACTTTTTCGGAGTCGGGTATTTGAGATTGGTCACCTAATCCATAAGTTTGTGAATAACCGTTGAAAGTAATTACATTTAGAATTAAAAGTGCAATTAGGTTTTTCATAATTACAATTATACTTCATCTTTCCTCTTTCTAAACTCCATAAATATTACAAATGCTAGAAATACATACATAAGAATAGAGCTTACTCCTGCTAATGTTTCACCTTTTTGATAGGTTTCAGGTTCAAATTTGAATTTAATTGAATGTTTGCCAGCAGGTACTTTCATTGCCCTTAGTACATAGTCACACCTAAAATGCTCTGCTTTTTTATCATCGATATATGCATTCCAGCCCTTTGCATAATATATTTCCGAGAATACTGCTAGTTGTTCACTTGAAGTATTACTTTCATAGTTTAGTTCATTAGGAGCATATGTTTTTAAACTAATTGTAGCAGTACTATCGAATTTAGGCTTAAAGTTAGTCAATTGAGATTCAAATGTTTTATCGATAAAGCAAATTTCTTTTGGTTTAAATTTTTCTAATGATTTTATTTCCGAGTCAGCATTTGCAACAAACTTATATTCTTTCACAAACCATGCATTACCGCATGCTGCAGGATTACGCTGAGCCATAGGAGTTTTTTGTGAATTAGGATCTTGTGGGTTAGATGGCACGCCAACAATAAAGTACTTAGTGTTTAGCATGTTCAATACTTCCATATTGTTTTTGCTGATGTGTGCATCAAATAATTCTTGGTATCGTTTCATTTTTGCTCCATGATACCCACCAATAGATTTGTGAAAATATGAGGTTGATGCGTCATTGAAAACGCTTACTGTTGTATTAAATACTCTGTAATTAGGATCTGTATCCTTAAGTATTTCTTGGTCTGCGGCAGTTTGCTCAAAAGGCACATCCATTTGAGATTTAGGAACGAAATTATCAGCATTCAAATAGCGTTTATCAACCGTCCACAAGTCTAGAAGAACCAATAAGCCTAATAAACCAAACATTATATTTTTAGCAACTTTTCCGAAGCTGAATAAAAATAGTATTAATGCTCCGCTTATAATAAACATAAATGACCTTAAAGCATCTGCTTTAAAAATAGAAATTCTAGCTGTTTCCAAGCTATTTAAGAAAACACCTCTGTCAGATTCTGGAAAATTTGCTTTAACAAGTTGTTGAGTCAAATCATTATATTCATTTTCTTTAAAAAAATCTTGAAACATGTTAGGCATCACATAAAAGAGCAAGCACAAACCTGCAGTACCTGCTAATGCTGAATAAAACATATTCCTTTTCTTTTTTAAGATTTCTGGATCTTTTACAACTTCATTTAAAGCCATAGCCCCTAATAGAGGAACAAGTAATTGGGCAATTACTAATATCATACTTACAGCTCTAAATTTATTATACCCTGGCACATAATCCATAAAAAGGTCTGTTAAACTCATAAAGTTTTTGCCCCAGCTCAACATTATTGACAACAATATTGCGGCCAATATGTACCATTTAATTTTATCTTCAATGATAAGCATGCCCAATAGAAAGAGGAAACAAATGATAGCACCAAAATAAACCGGGCCACTAGTAAAAGGCTGATTTCCCCAATATTGATCCATTTGTGAGATGTAATCTTTATAATTAGGATCAACACTCTCGAGGGCATTTTTATTTTCATTACCAATTGCGGCGCTACTACCACCTTTAAAATTTGGCATCATTAAAGTAAATGTTTCACCTATTCCGTAACTCCATTGCGTTGCATAGTCTTTATCTAAACCAGTGGTTTTATTTCCTGTTACATCAGTTAAATCACTTTTACCTCTAGTGCTATAACCTGCATACTCTTGCGTTAACATAATATTTCCAAGGTTCGGACCAACAGCTAGAATAGCAGCAACAGCAAGTATTGCAGAAGCCTTTATAAAATAAGCTATTTTTTTTTCTATGATTGCCTTAACTAATTCTCCTATCACAATAATACCAACAGCTATTGCTAAATAATAAGTTATTTGCAAGTGGTTAACCGATAACTCTAATGAGAGTGAAATGGCAGTAATAGCCGCTCCAAGCCATAATCTACCTCGTAATGTCATCAAAACGCCAGCAAGCAATGGTGCCATATATGCAATTGCATAGCCCTTAGGGTTGTGACCAGCTTCAATTAAAATAATTGTGTAGGAAGACAAACCGAAAGCAAGTGAAATAATAATTGATAAGAACTTATCAATTTTGAATGTTTGTAGTAAGAAATAAAATCCTAAAAAGCATAAAAATACGATTATGGCAGGGTGGGGGATTCCTAACCCTAATATGGGGGTTAATGGTTTTATATAGTTATGGGGATATTTTACTGAAATTTGGTATGCGGGCATACCACTAAACATTGAGTTTGTCCATAATGGTTCTGAATTATTTTTTTCTCTAAACTCAACAATTTCCTGACTCATGCCTTTAAAATTGGCAACATCGCCTTGTTTTATAGATTTTCCTTTTAAAAGCGGATTGAAATAAATTAATGTGCAAACAGCAAAAATTACTACTGCAATTAAATGTGGAATAAACTTTTTAATATCTAGTTTCATAAACCTAATAATTATTTTTTGCGGGTAAAAATAAATAAATGCTTTAGCTGTGCAAGGTTAATTAAATTCAAGGTTTAAACATTTGTGTTATTTATTCCAAAATCATCAAAAAATTATAAAACCAAAAATATAAAGTACTGATTAGGTGCATATTTAGCTTAAAATCTAGGTATAACCGATATTTTTTTTGCAAAAATGATTTTTGAAATTACATTTGCGGCGGAGAGTTGGCAGAGTGGTCGATTGCGGCAGTCTTGAAAACTGTTGACTGTTACAGGTCCTGGGGTTCGAATCCCTAACTCTCCGCTCAAGAAAGGATGGCTAATAGCTATCCTTTTTTTATTCTATTATTTCTAATATTGTTATTTCTTGACCATTTAGAACAATCGTTTTTCCTAATTTAGAGTTGGTCAATAATTTTCCAATTGGTGAGTTTGGTGATAGTACCATTACATGTTCATTATTTATTTTTAGCTTACCAAAGCTTATTGCTAAAAAATAATATCCAAAGCAAGTTAGAATTAAACTTCCAGATTCAATCAATTTTTTATTGAATACTTTTTTCGATGCTAAATTTATAGTTGCCAAATCTAGTTCAGTTTTTTGAATTTGATTTGAAATCATTGCAATTTCAATTTGCGTCATACTTCTGCTAGTTTCATATTTGTCTCCAGCACTACTTTTTGTTTCATTCTTATTACCTTCGTGCAAATCGTTTAATGACTTCTTGTAGTTTACTAATTTTAAATGAAGTTGTGCATTTAATGTATTGATTATTAACTCTTTCGTAATCATTATAGAACTAGCTTTTTTACAATTAATTTAACATAATATTAATTATAGTACTTTATTAATACTGCATAAAGTACATAAATTTGGAATGAAAATACCTTTAATTTAAAGTATCGTTTTAAAAAAAAATATCTACATTTATGGCCAAAATTAAGAATTCAATGAACATGAAAAAATATTTTAAGTGGTTAATTTTTCCATCCATAATAGTCTCTATTTTAGCCTGTAATAAAGATGGAGTTCCTGGTTTGGACTGGAATCCAAATTTAGCACTACCCTTAGTGAAAAGCAATTTTACAATTAAAGATATTCTAAAAAGTCAAAATAATAACAATAATATTAAAACTGGCAGTGATGGATTTATTAATCTAACATTTGCCACAAATTTGTTTTCAAAACGTGCACAAGACTTATTTCCAATTACTAACCAAACAATAGGATTTGGAATAAAATTAAATCCTACACAAATTTCTGTGTTTAATTTATTGCCTGCCGGGCAACAGTTACCATCTTTTACTTTGAGTCAACAATATCCGTTAAATTTATCGAATGGATTATTAGTAGATACTATTGCCATAAAGGAAGGAAAACTTCATCTAAATCTCCAATCTTCATTTCCTGCAAGTATGTTACTCAAAATTAAAATGCCTGAAACAAGAAAAAATGGAGTTGCTCTTAATATCCCTATTAATATAACTTACGGTGGAGTATTACCAATTATTTTCGATTCAATAATAGATATCAGCAATTATAATTTTGCATTAATTTCTAATGGAAATGATCATAACATTGCAGGTTTTGAATATGAGATAACCCTAACTAAAGATGTTAATTCGGCTCAAGTTACTGATAGCGTTGGCATCAATATTTCTTTAGAGGACTTTAAGTTTAAACGACTTTATGGTAAATTCTCAAACTTTCAACTTACACCAGAAGCTGATACTGTGGCACTCTCAATTTTCGATAATGCATTTGGACAAGGAGCAATTACCTTAGATAATCCAAAATTAACTGCAATTGTTCGCAATTCTTTTGGTGTACAAATCAATGCAAATTTTACCAAATTTGAAGGTTATAATGAAAATGGCAATCCTCAAAATATCCCAATTACAGGTTCAGGAATACCTAATCCATTGCCAATACAATCTCCGAGTATAATTGGGCAAACAACAGTTACTCAATTTACATTAGATAAACAGAATAGTAATATAGTAACTGTTTTAGCAAAACAGCCCAGAAGTGTAATTTATCAAATTAATACACTTACAAACGCTTCCAATTTAGGCTTTGTTTTAGACACTAGTTTATTCGAAGTAGAAATGGTTTTAGATTTACCAATGTCAGGTAGTATTAATAATTTCGTATTTAAAGATACTATTGATTATAAGTTTGAACAAGCTAAATTTCTTGAATCAGTTCTTTTTAGAACTAATATTAGCAATGGCTTTCCGTTTGAATCAAATTTACAAGTCCTTTTCGCCGATTCATTAAATAATATAATAGATTCATTAGTGAAAGGAAAGCAAGATGAACTTGTAATAGCTGCTTCAAGTGTAGATATTACGGGTAAAGTAATAGGTTCACCTACCTTTAAAAGAAGTGATTTAATAGTCTCTAAAGAAGTTGTACCTAAGTTGGAGAAGGTAAGGAAATTAATCGTTCAAGCGCGAAACTCATCTACAAATAATGGATTAATTAAAATATATGACTATTATAATTTAGATATTCAATTAGGTATAAAAGTTAAATTAAAATTATAACCTTACTATGAAATTAAAACTACTTTTCTCTACAATCTTCTTAAGTAACATAGCTTTAAATATTTTTGCGCAAGACGATTTTACATTATTTAATTTAAATCTCTTACCTCAAAGCAGTATAGTTAATCCAGCTATAATGCCAAATGACCAAATTTTTATAGGCTTCCCTGCTTTAGGCAATATATCTTTAAGTGCTTACAATACTGCATTCTCCTATAATGATTTATTAGGTACAAATGGAAATAGTTTAAAAATAAACAACATAATCAAAGAAATACCAGCAAATAATTATTTAGGATTAAGGTTTAACCTAGATTTATTAAGTATTGGCATTAGAACAAAAAAAATGTACTTTTATTTTAGTTCTACTGAAAAAATTGAAACACAATTCAGATATCCTGGCGATTTTTTAAAATTTGCTTGGCAAGGAAATGGCGATTTATTGGGTCAAGACCTTAAATTTAATTTTGGATTAGAAGCTTCTCATTATAGAACCTATGGCTTACTTATTTCACGTCAAATAAATCCAAAGTTAATTGTTGCTGCAAAGGTTAGCTATCTATATGGTATGGAGAATATACATACTCAACTTAGCGATATTTCATTACAAACAAATGAAAACACTTTTGCATTAACTGCTAAATCTAATGTTGAAATTAATACAGCTGGATTAAGCAGAATTGATATTGCTCAAAAACCATACACTACATACAACTTAAATAAAAATAATGGTGGAATAGGAATTGATTTAGGTGCCAAATATAGAATAACTGACAAAATATCAATAAATGCAAGTATTGTGAATTGGGGCTATATAAATTGGAGAGACGATGTTAAAACCTACAAAAGCAAATTCCCAAATGCCTCCTACACTTTTGAAGGGATAAATTTAAATCAAGTATTTTCAGACAGTTCAGCCAATACTGACAATACCCTTTCAAGTATTGCTGATTCAGCAATTAATTCTTTTGCAATAGTAGAATCAAGGCAGAATTATAAAACTAAATTATTACCGCGAGTTTTTATTGGTGGATCATACCAATTAACAAAAAAAATAAATACTAGCTTAATGTTTCAAGGTGTTTCTAGAGATGGAAAAATGAACTTTGGAGCAAGTGCTGGGGTAATATTCAATTTAGAATGGCTAGATGCTAGTATAACATATAATGTTCAAAAAAATAGCTTTAATAATTTAGGTGTTGGCTTCTCTTTATGGCCTGGAGGAACAAATCTTTTTATGGTAACAGATAATATACTTGGAGCAATAAAATACAAAGAGACAAAGAGTTTAAATGTAAGAATTGGTTTTAGTATTATTTATGGAAAATATTATTTAAATGATGATGCCGATGGTGATTTGGTGCCTGATGATGAAGATAAATGCCCAAGGCAGGCAGGCAAGAAAGAGCTTTCTGGATGTCCTGATAAAGATGGTGATATGGTAATTGATTCTGAAGACGACTGTCCGGGAGAGTTTGGCACTAAGGTAATGAATGGCTGCCCTGACCGTGATGGGGATAGGATTATTGATAGATATGATGAATGTCCTGATGTTGCTGGTGAAATACAGTTTAAAGGTTGCCCAGACCGTGACCATGATGGTATTAGAGATAGTGAGGATAAATGTCCGAATGATGCAGGAACATTGGAGCTTAATGGATGCCCTGATAAAGATGGAGATGGTGTAGGTGATGCAGATGATGCCTGTCCGGACAAGGCAGGAACCAGAAATAATAAAGGTTGCCCAGTTGATTCGGATGGCGATGGAGTTGCAGATGCTGATGATAAATGTCCAGATATTGCGGGTGCAAAATCAACAGATGGCTGTCCTGATTCTGATACTGATGGTGATGGTGTAAAAGATAGTGAAGACTCTTGTCCTGTAACTCCAGGAGATATTGAAAATAAAGGCTGTCCTAAATTATCTGATTCCGATAAATCAATTATAAATGAAGCGCAATCTAATTTAACGTTTAAAGATATGGAGTCGGAAATTAAACCTAGCTCATATTCCGCTCTCGAATCTTTAGCGAATTGGATGAGTTCAAATCAATCAAATTTGATATTAAAAGGGCATACTAGTAATGAAGGAAGTGAGTCAATTAATTTAGCACTTTCAAAAGAACGTGCAGAATCGGTTAAAAAATTCTTAGAAGCTAAAAATATTAACCCAACAAGAATTATGGTTGAATTTTATGGCTCATCAAAACCTATTGGTGACAATAATACTCCTGATGGAAGAACAAAAAACAATAGAGTTGAATTTATTATTGGATTTAAATAATTGAAAAAGTTAAAAATTATTGGTTCAATTTTAATATTAATACTTGTATTAGAAAGTACCGCTCAAGAAATTTCTAAATATTATATCCGCAAGCATATTTATATTTTAGCTTCTGATAGTTTAAAAGGCAGAGGCACTTCAACCATCGATTGCGAAAATGCAGCATTATATATTTCAAAAGAATTTGCCAAAATCGGACTTTTACCATACGGAGAAAAAAACACATTTAAGTATAGCTATAAATTCAAATATAACCCCCTACCCCATTCAACAGTTCAAGATAGTGGCACAGTTGAAAAAACTAGTGAAAACGTTTTAGGTTTTTTAGACAATAACAAACCTTATACAATTGTTATTGGAGCGCATTACGACCATTTAGGGCTAGGTAATGACCACAATTCCCTTGATCCTAATCCGGAAAATAAAATTCATAATGGAGCAGATGACAACGCCTCTGGAACCGCTGGTGTTATTGAACTAGCTAGATATTACATGAATAATGGAATAATTGAAAATTATAACTATCTTTTTACTTGTTTTTCTGGAGAAGAATTGGGATTATTCGGCAGTAAAATGTTTTGTGAAATTCCGCAATTTGATTTAAGTAAGATTAATTTCATGCTTAATATGGATATGATAGGACGTTTAAATGATAGTACAAAGAAAATTGTCATTTATGGAGTTGGAACCTCTACCCCTTTTGTAAGTATCATTAATAATATGAAATCGGATTTGGATGTAAAGCAGGACAGTAGTGGCATTGGTCCAAGTGACCAGACATCATTCTACTTAAAAAACATTCCTGTTTTGCATTATTTTACTGGTCAACACTCCGACTATCATAAACCAAGTGATGATGCTGATAAGGTTAATTACAATGGTGAAGTGAAAGTCTTAAATCATATTATTGATGTAATAAAAGAAATAGATAAACTTCCAAAACTTTCCTTTCTTAAAACTCGTGACAATACTAATTCGAGTAAAACATCATTTAAGGTTACCTTAGGGATTATGCCAGATTATATGTTTGATGGTAAAGGTGTAAAAGCCGATGGAGTTACAGATGGAAAGCCAGCATCAAAGGCAGGAATTATTGCCGGCGATGTTATAATTAAGTTGGGAGACATTGAAATAGACAATATGCAATCTTATATGAAAGCCCTATCAAAGTTTAATAAGGGCGAATCGACAAAGGTTGTTATTATGAGAAATAAAGAGAGGTTAGAAAAGGTTATTACTTTTTAATGGTCTAATTTTAAAGTGCTTAAATATACATAGCTACCAATTGGGTTTATTTGCATCAAATTCTGCATTAAAAACTTTGGAATTACATTTTTTTTATTTCCTTTGCAGTCCCAAAAAAAATGGTAACGGGGTGTAGCGTAGTCCGGTCATCGCGCCTGGTTTGGGACCAGGAGGTCGCAAGTTCGAATCTTGCCACCCCGACACAGTTAAGTTTAAAACTTTAGAAACCTTTGCTAATAGCGCAACGAACTTTAGTTTTAAACTTTTTGAATTTAATAAAACATTGATTTAAAATCGTTCTTTTTATAAAACATTAAAAATTAAATAAGAACTTTAATTTTTTTTTAAAGCAACGTTTAGTTGATGTTATTTTAAATATGTCATTTTTAATTTTTAAAGCAACATTTAGTTGATGTTCTTTTTAAATAAGTCATTTTTAATTTTTAAAGCAACATTTAGTTAATGTTCTTTTTAAATAAGTAATTTTTAATTTTTAAAGCAACATTTAGTTGATGTTCTTTTTAAATAAGTCATTTTTAATTTTTAAAGCAACATTTAGTTGATGTTCTTTTTAAATAAGTCATTTTTAATTTTTAAAGCAACATTTAGTTGATGTTCTTTTTAAATAAGTCATTTTTAATTTTTAAAGCGACGTTTAGTTGATGTTCTTTTTAAATAAGTAATTTTTAATTTTTAAAGCAACATTTAGTTGCTTTAAAAATTAAAAAGGTTCCATAGCTCAGCTGGATAGAGCAACTTCCTTCTAAGAAGTAGGCCATTGGTTCGAATCCAATTGGAATCACAAAGTAGAGTGTTAATCCCTTGCAAATCAATGATTTGCGAGGGATTTTTAATTTCAGGGTAAACATAGGGTAAACAATTGGAAAATAACTGAAATACAGTTCAACTCCTACCCTACTTAGTATTTCAATTTACTAATAGGTATCTATGTAATTGCTGTTTTATTTGGGTTGAATCTAAACCCATATAACTGCAAAACTCATCAACTGTAACAAGTTGATGTTCTTTTTTGCTAAGTGCTTGCTTAATTTCTTTGATAATATTTCTTGCCCATCGTTCGCTTTTGCCTGTAACGATGTGAACGTCTTTTGGATATATAATTACTCTTTCCATGATATGATGCCAATTTAATACTCTAACTATACTTTAAATATGCTCTAACTATTTAGTTTCTATGCAAATGTAATGATGTTTTATGAAGAATAAAACGATTATCAAGGAATAAATGGCAGAAATGGTATTTAGTGGAAGTCCTTATTTGACTGGGGTTTTGAAGCTATTTAGATTTGTGTTATGAAAATGAAAATAGTTTCAATATTTCTTATATCAATTTCAAGTTTTGTGTTTGGACAACAAACTGCAAAAGTTGTGAAAGTGAAAGATGCAGACACTTATAATTTGCTTGTGAATGGTAAAACCATCACAGCAAGATTGACTAATGTGGATGCTCCCGAAATGAAACAAGCTTTTGGTGCATCTGCAAAAGCGGAAGTTGAAAAGCTGATTCTCAATAATGAAATAAGATTTGAAACTGTTGGTGTGGATTTGTACCAAAGAAATTTGGTTCACATCTGGATTGGTGGGAAAGCTTTAGATAGCTGTTTAATTGCTAATGGTTGCGCTTGGGTGTATGCTCAATATTGTAAGGATAAAATGCTTATTCAATTACAAAACGAAGCTATAAACGCAAGAATTGGATTATGGGCTTGTGGAGCATCAACAGTTTGTCCACCTTGGATTTATAGAAAGCTAAATGCTAGAAACAAAATAATTTACTGCACAGGTTGCAAAAACAAATAACGAAATAATAACCCCTAAAATTTATATACAATGGCACAGCAAACAGGATTGCTAAAAATTGAAGGAACGCTTGGCGGAATAACCTTCTACAAAACAAAAGAAGGCCACTTGGCCAAAACAAAAGGCGGCGTATCGAAAGAACGTATAGCCAGTGACCCGAATTTCGCAAGGACGCGAGAAAACGGAAGTGAATTTGGAAGTGCAGCTTCTGCTGGAAAATTGCTTAGAGATGCTTGTCGCGTTTTGATGCAAAATACAGCGGATGCAAGAGTAACTTCGCGTGTAACGCAAGTTATGACTGCAATAAAGAATTTAGATACAAGCTCTGCAAGGGGCGATAGAAATGTTGCTGAAGCAATCAGTGATATGGATGCTAAAGCTTTATTGAAAAACTTTAATTTCAATGTGGATTCTTTGATGTCGGCAGTATTGTTTAAACCGATTACTGTAAACACTTCAACAGGCGAAATTACATTTGATTCATTGGTACCAATTAATGACATTGCATATCCGAAAGGGGCTACGCATGTTGCTTTGCGAGGTGCTTGGGCAAAAGTTGATTTTGCTAATAATACTTCTAGTATTGTTTACACATCAACAGCTAATTTACCAATCGATGCAACTGATTCAGGCGTTACTTTGTCTGCAAGTGGAACTCCATCTGGTACCGGCACAAGTATTTATTTATTGGCAATTGAATTTTTTCAGCAAGTAAATACAGTTCAATATCCTTTGAAAAGTGGTTCTTACAATGCCCTGACGATTATTGAGGTAGCATAATTTTAATTTCATAAGTCGAGAATAAGCCTCACCATTTACGGTGGGGCTTTTCTTTTTTATGCGCTACCCTAAAAGGGTAACGCGCTAAGAAAACGCTGCCCAGTGGCATGAACCCAAAGACAACAGCCACAAGGCAAATTGAAAACCTTGACTGATGGAGATGGACGCCAGGTGAAACTTGCCTTGCGAACATAACGCTGGAAACCGAACCGCGAAACTGGAACAAATGCCGAAAGGGCAACTGATGTGAAAGGGCAAGTGCTGAACTGACTGCCTGATGATGAGATACGAGGGTGCTTGTGCATAATTTTGATATTTTATATGCCTTCTTCAAGCGTGGCGGATTTTCAAAACCAAAAGCAGATGCGTATAAGTCCCGAAGGGTGGAAAGCAAAAGAAAAATAAAATTATTACCGCTTTTTGCTTTCCATTATGCCGCAGTCTTTTGGTTTTGAAATGTTGGCATTGTGCGTTTGCCCGCCACGCTATATTTGCATATAAAATATCAAAATGCACATAGCAACCGCACCGAATTAGGCAAAGACTAGCTTGCCCGAAGATGCGTATTTAAGGGAATAACCTCT
>JBEIDK010000067.1:0-16144 GCA_040383485.1 Flavobacteriales bacterium | reverse complement strand
TGTATTTTGGCAATTCACAAGGACTAATACAATACAATGGTTATAGCTGGGAGCTTCTGCCTAATTCAGATAATACAGCAATACGTTCAATTGCAATTTCTCATAATAATCTTATTTATACTGGTGGTTTAGGTGAAATTGGTTATTACTTTCCAAACAAAGTTGGTGAGCTCTATTACATTTCACTTTTGCCAAAAATACCATTAAAGCACAGAGAGTTTGGCGATGTTTGGAAAACGTATACCACAAAAAATAAAGTAATATTTTTAACTAATGAAAAAATTTTTATTTATGAAAATAATAAAATTTCAGTTATAGAACCTAAAGGATTGTTTCATTTTGGATATTTAGTAGAAGATGATTTTTATGTCCTAGATAGGGGTTTTGGTTTAAAAAAGTTAGTAGATAATTACTTAGTTGAAACCACTAACGGTTCCTTTTTTGCTAACGATAAAATTTATAGTCTTTTTAAAATTAATAAATCCAAATTGCTTGTAGGAACAAGAAGAGGGATATTTGAATATGATTTGAAGACTAATTTAATTGTTCCATTTAAAAATGAAGAGTTAAATAGATTTGTTATTGAAAATGAAATTTACGACGGAATAAGATTACACGATGGCTCGTTGGCTTTTAGCAGTTTATTGGGAGGTTTAATAATATTAGAAAATAATAATATTAGAATTATTGATGAAAGTTCTGGTATTCAAGATAGGTGCATACATAGTTTATTTGAAGATAAGGATAACGGTTTATGGCTTTCATTAGAAAATGGTATTTCTAAAATTAATGCAACATCTCAAATTTCTTTTTTTAATAAAAAACACGGTTTACCTGATAGAATTATTAGTGTTTTAAAAACAGCTGACTATATATATTGTCATACACTTCGAGATGTATTTGCTGCAAAATTACCAAAGACAAATAATGGGGAAAACACTACAGTTTTTTTTAAAAAAATAGCAACAATTCCTGGAAATTGTATACAGCTTAAACAACTAAATATTAATAACAAAGAACACTTCTTATTAACAACTTATTCAGGTGTATTTGAAATAAAAGAAACTAATTTAGAATTACTCACTGATTGGCCAACAGTATCAATTTCAGAGTCTAAAAAAAAGAATATATTTTGGTTGTCAACTAAGTTCGGAGTTTCACAATTAAAATTTCAAAATGACAGTTGGGAACAATTAGAAATTGATACAATTTTTGATAATACAGAGGTTACTAATATTATTGAACCTAGCTTAGGAAAATTGTTGATATTTACCAGTAATAATGGTGTTTTTAAATCTAATTATAATTATGATTTAAAGAAGTTTTCAAACTCAATTATTTGTGATTCTAATGAAATAGATATACCTCTATTTACCTATCCATTTTATAATAATGAACATATTTTTCTAAGTAAAATAGTTGGTGTACTTGAGTATAGTAAATCACAAGATAAATTTATTCCCTGTAATTATTTTGGTAATATTTCAAGTCGTGGTCAATTTAAACCTAGTATTTTTGATAAAAATAATAGTCTATTTACTTCTTATAATGATTCGAATGGATTCAAGAAAATTAAATTTTTCAAACCATTTAAGAAAGGATTTGTAGAAAGTAAAACAGAATTAGGCGCTTTAGAAAATTTATTGGTGTATAATTTTTTTGTAGATTCAGAAAACAAACTTTGGATAGCAAGTGCTGAAGGACTATACTTATTTAACAATAAAAATGAAACAGAAATAAAAATATTTAATGCATTTATAACAGAGTTCTCAGCAAATGACTCTTTAATTTCAAGTGGAATATTTACTTCAAACAATAAAGTTTTTTTTAACCAACCTAATAGTGAAATTAAAGTTTTGGATTTTGAACATAACACAATCAAAATAAAATTTAGTTCTTCCATATTTACCAACGAATCTGAAGTTAAGTATTCTTATTATCTTGAAGGTTTAGAAGATGGATTTAGTAAGTATACCAAAATACATGAATGTAATTATAATAAGCTAAAAGAAGGATACTATAAATTTCACTTAAAGGCACTGAATACATTTGGTTTTGAAAGTAAGATTTATACTTATTCATTTATTATTTCTCCTCCATGGTACAGGACATGGTGGTCTTATTTAACTTATTTATTTTTAATAATTGGCGCAATATATTTTATTATTCAGCTAAGTGTAAGACGTTTAAAAAAGGCAAAAGCATTATTAGAAGCAACTGTAATTGAGCGCACCAAAGAAATAGTGCTAGAAAAAGAAAATGTTGAAATTCAAAAGAAAATAGTTGAAGAAAAAAATAAAGACATTACTGATAGTATTAATTATGCGCAAAGAATACAACAAGCTATTTTGCCCGTTGACTCAGATATTAAAGATTTAATGCCAGAGAGTTTTATACTGTTCAAGCCGCGTGATATTGTTAGTGGTGATTTTTATTGGTTTTCAAAAATTAGCAATTTCGAATTTCTAATTGCTTGTGTCGATTGCACAGGACATGGAGTACCCGGAGCATTTATGAGTATGATTGGAAATACTTTATTAAATGAAATTGTAAATCAGAAAAACGTTACAGAGCCAAGTTTAATTTTAAACGAGTTAAATTTAGGTGTGAGGCATGCTCTTAAGCAGAATCAAGAGAATACTCAAAGCAGAGATGGAATGGATATTGCATTGGTAAAATTCAATGTACAGTCAAAAAAATTAGAATATTCAGGAGCTAATAGACCATTATTTATTGTCGATTCAAATTTGGAGTTAATAGAGATTAAAGCTGATAAATTCCCGATAGGTGGTCTACAAGACTCTGAAAAAAGAATTTATACAAATCATATTTTGACATTAAGTGAGAAGACTTGCTTTTACATAACTACAGATGGTTATGCCGACCAATTTGGTGGAGTGAATGGTAAAAAATTTATGGTTAAAAAATTAAAGGAATTAATACTTCAACATCATAATCAAGAAATGAAAATTCAAAAAAATGTTTTTGATACAGAAATTACTAATTGGATGAGCAACAAGGAACAAGTAGATGATATATTATTAATAGGTTTTAAAGTACTTTAAAATCAGATGGAATTAATTATTAAGAAAGCAAACGAAAAAGATATTGAGATTATTATAGACTTGGCAAAAATAATTTGGCTTCCAACCTATGCGCAAATAAATTCTGAAGAACAGAATAATTATATGTTTAGTATTTGGTATTCTCAACAAGGAATAAAAAAACAAATGAATGACGGTCAAACGTTTTATTTAGCTAAATTAGGTGAAAAGAATATTGGATATTTCTCTTTTTCTAAAATAAATTTAAAAGAATTTAAACTAAATAAGATTTATCTTATAATAGAATTGCAAGGCAAAGGATTTGGAAAAACCATATTGAATTTAGCAGAAAAAGAAGTTGTAAATTTAGGAGCAACCTATTTAATGTTAAATGTAAATAGACATAATAAGGCATATAACTTTTATTTATCTCAAGGCTATAAAATTATTGCCGAAGAAGATATAGCTTTCGGAAAATTTTGGATGAATGATTTTGTTATGAGAAAAGAGCTTTAATTTTATGAGCTAACCAATATTTTTTTGATTGTAATCTGAACATGATTTTATTTGAATTGTTATTATTGTATCAATTTCTAATTTATGAGTCAAGAAACAATAGGACAAGTACTTTTATACGTTACACCTCTTTATGCAGTAATTATTTTAGCAGAAATTATTGTAAGTTTTATTTTTGAAAAACATTATTATAGTTTAAAAGACACCTTAACAAATGTATATCTAACTAGCTTAAATTTTGGTTTTGATTTGATAATGAGAGGGGCAGGTTTGTTTTTATTAGGATACTTTTATCAGTATCATTTTTTTGAAATAGAGAATAAATATTTGTATTGGATTCTATTATTATTTGCCGAGGATTTTATGTTTTATTGGGAACATAGAGTTGACCACTCTTCAAGATTATTTTGGGCTGTGCATGTTACCCACCATTCCTCCGATAAGTATAATATAACAACAGGATTTCGTTCCTCTGTCTTTCAACCACTTTATAGGTTTATTTATTTTATCCCACTTGCATTATGCGGATTTAATTATTGGGATATTATGTTCATGTATGCTGTTACTCAAATATATGGAGTATTAATTCATACTCAATGTATCTATAATTTGGGATTCTTTGAATTATTTATGGCTACCCCTTCTCACCATAGAGTTCACCATGCAAGCAATATAAAATACCTCGATAAAAATATGGGTATGGTTTTTATTATTTGGGATAAAATTTTTGGAACTTTTGAGAAAGAAGATAACTCTGATGAGCCAATAAAATATGGACTAACCAAGCCAATTGAACGACCCAATCATCCAAAGGATATTGTTTTTCATGAATGGGAGAACATTATTAATGATTTTAAAAAACCATTACCTTTTAAAACTAAATTAAAATATCTTTTTATGGCTCCTGGTTGGAGCCATGACGGAAGCACTAAAACTTCTAAGGAACTACAAAAAGAATTAAAAAAATAAAAATTTCAATTACTTTTTTTTAATTCATAAAACAACGTATTTTCGTTTAACTTAAATTAAACAAAATACCATGAGAATTTTCGACCTTCTTACCAATTTAATCCAAAAGTACCCTAAATCAGATGCTTTAGCCAGCAAGATTAATGGCGAGTGGAAGAAAATTAGTACAAAAGAATATGTTGAAATGTCAAATTATGTAAGTGCTGGATTACTTGCAATGGGCATTAAAAAAGGTGATGCAATTGCAACAGTAAGTAATAATAGATACGAATGGAACTTTATGGATATGGGTATGCTTCAAATAGGAGCAGTTCATGTTCCAATGTATCCAACTATTAGCGAAAGCGATTATAAATTTATATTAAACGATTGTCAAGCAAAATTAATTGTTGTTTCAGACGAAGAGTTGTTTAAGAAGATTAAATCAATTAAAAATGATGTTCCATCTCTTCAAGAGATTTACTCATTTAATAGTATTGATGGAGTAAAAAGCTGGCTTGAAATAACTAATTTAGGAAAGGAGAATTATAATGAAGTTCAGATTGACAAAATAAAAAGTGAAATTATAGAAGCTGATTTAGCAACAATTATTTATACTTCAGGAACAACAGGAGTACCAAAGGGTGTTATGTTAAGTCATAATAATTTAATGAGTAATACTATTGGTAGTTCTCCGTTAATGCCGCCAACTGTAGACCATAATTCTAGAGCATTGAGTTTTTTACCGCTTTGTCATGTGTATGAACGCATGGTTGGTTATTTATATCATTATTTTGGGGTATCTATCTATTATGCTGAATCACTAGATAAAATTGCTGATAATTTAAAAGAAATTAAACCACATTTGTTCGTTACTGTGCCTAGGTTACTCGAGAAGGTATACGATAAAATTATGGCCAAAGGTAGTGAACAAACAGGTATCAAATACAAGTTGTTTTTTTGGGCAGTAGGTTTAGGTTTGAGATATGAGCATTATGGAAAAAATGGATGGTTTTATGATTTGCAACTTAATTTAGCACGTAAAATAATTTTTAGTAAATGGCAGGAAGCACTCGGGGGTAATATACAAGTAATTGTTAGTGGTGGAGCACCTTTACAGCCAAGATTAGCTAGGATTTTTTGGGCAGCAAATTTACCAGTTTTGGAAGGATATGGACTTACAGAAACTTCACCAGTTGTAGCAGTAAATACTTTACTCCCAGACCATGCTTGCTTCGGTACAGTAGGCAGAAAGCTTGATAATGTAGAAATTAAGATTGCTCAAGACGGTGAAATACTGTGTAAAGGACCAAATGTAATGATGGGTTATTATAAACGTCCTGATTTAACTGCCGAAGTTATGGAGGGTGAGTGGTTCAAAACAGGCGATATTGGCGAATTAGTTGACGGTAAGTTTTTGAAAATTACTGATAGAAAAAAGGAACTATTAAAAACATCAGGAGGTAAATACATAGCACCTGCACCACTTGAAAATAAAATGAAGGAAAGCCCCTTTATTGAGCAAATTATGGTGGTTGGTGATAACCAAAAATTTGCTGGAGCACTTATTGTTCCATCTTTCAATTTCGCCAAGGAATGGTTAGAGAAAAAGGGTATAAAACTTAATAATAATGAAGATATGGCTAAAAATCATGAATTATTTGAAGCTATTAGATTAGATATTGAATTATATAACCGAGACTTTTCTCATGTTGAACAAATAAAAAAGTTTGTTCTAATACCTCATGAATTCTCCATCTCAAATAATGAAATGACACCTAAATTGTCATTAAAGAGAAAGATAATACAAGAGCATTATAAAAATGAAATTGAAAATATGTATCAAATAAAGAATTAATTTTTTTTACTTTTTAATCCATTGAACAAGAATTTTTTTAATTAGGGAAACACCAACATAATTTTTTTTGATAGTTTAAGTATGAAAAATATAATAGGAATACAACAGATAGGAATTGGAATTCCAGATGTTCAAATGGCATGGGAGTTTTATCGCAAGAATTTCGGAATGGATATTCCTGTGTTTCAAGAATCGGCAGAGGCCAAGCTTATGACCAAATACACGGGCGGAGTTGTGCATAGTAGAAGTGCCATTCTTGCAATTAATATTCAAGGCGGAAGCGGATTGGAAATATGGCAGTTTACAAGCAGAGAAACCGTAAAACCAGAATTTGAAATTACACTTGGCGACCTTGGGTTGTTTGTTACTAGAATAAAATCTAGAAATGTCGAAGCTACTTATGAGGAGTTTTCACGAAGCAAACTCAATATAATTTCCAAATTATTAAAAGACCCATCTGGAAACTTTCATTTTTTTCTCAAAGACCCATTCAATAATATTTTTCAAGTAGTTGAAGGCCGCGATTGGTTTCGAACCTATAAAGGAACAACGGGTGGAATGTGTGGTGGATTAATTGGGGTTAGTGATATGGAAAAATCAATTCATTTCTATAGTAATGTTTTAGGTTACGATAATATAGAGTATGATTTATCAGACACATTTAATGATTTAAAAGAATTACCCGGTGGACACAATAAATGCAGGAGAGTTTTGTTGAGTAAAAAAGTTGAGAATACTGGCAACTTTAGTAAACTACTTGGCAGTAGTCAAATAGAATTAGTGCAAGTGCTTGATAAAGTGCCAAAAAGAATTTTCGAAAACAGATTTTGGGGCGATTGGGGATTTATACATCTTTGTTTTGATGTGTTTAATATGAAGGAGCTTGAAAATAATTTAGCTCAGAAAGGTTACCCGTTTACTATTCAAAGCGATAGTTCATTTGATATGGGAGAAGCTAGTGGGCATTTCGCATACTGTGAAGACCCAGATGGTTATTGGATTGAGTTTGTTGAAACATATAAAATTCCAATTCTGAAAAAAATTGGATGGTACTTAAACCTAGGAAAACGAAGTAGAATCAAGCCATTGCCCGATTGGATGTTGGCAACCATGGCATTAAGTAGAGTTAAAGATTAGATTAATTTAAGAAATAATTTAAGGATTAGTCGATTAATCCAAAAATTAGTGTATCATTGCAGAATATTAAAAATAATTAAATAAAAAGTAATGCAAAACGGTACAGTAAAATTCTTCAATGAAGAAAAAGGTTTCGGATTTATTAAAGAAGAAAATGGACAAGAAATTTTTGTTCACATCTCAGGTGTAACTGAAAAAATTAGAGAGAATGACAACGTAATGTTTGACGTTCAACAAGGTAAAAAAGGTTTAAATGCAGTGAACGTTAAGTTAGCATAATATTTTTACACTAGTTTAAGAAACTCTAAAAACACCTAGTCAATTCGACTAGGTGTTTTTTTTATGCTACTTTTCGTATCTGCTTAAACCAAGATTACGAGTTAGAGGTTTTGAGTTGTAATAGAATTTTTATTGCGTATTCTGGGTTAAAATCTACTTTTCGAATTTAGTTCTATATTGAATAGTTTTATTTAAGAATTATAGGTTAGTCTACAAATAAAAATAGTCTTTTATTTAAAAGATGAAACTTTTGAGTTAAACTCAAAAAAAAACGCTCTCAAATTAATTGAGAGCGTTTTTTTAGACTTGAGCAAATTACTATTTGTGCTCTTCACCATGAGCTTCAGTATGAGCTTCACCTTCTGCAGCAGGAGCAGCAGTAGTATCAACAGCAACTGCAGTAGTATCAGCGGCAGGAGCTTCCATAGTAGCAGCAGAATCAGCAGCAGGTGCAGTTTCGTCAGCTTTTGGAGATGAACATGAAGTTGCAAATGTAATAGCTGCAACAGCGAAAGTAACTTTGAATAAATTTTTCATTTTTTTTATTTAATAATTATTAATAATGTCCCTTTAATACTAGTAACTAATAAAAGGTAACCCATAACTATTAAATAATATTTTAAATTAATGATTATCAATGCATTAAATTTATCTAAGGTTATTTTCATTGATTTCATATTTCCATTTCTCTTTTCCTTGAGCGTCAAATGTTTTGAAAGTAATTACCCTATTCTTTTTTTCGCCATTCACCTCTATTATTGAAAAATTATTTTCCATCAGCAAGCTTCCATTCACTCTTGTAGGATTGATAAATTCTTTTTTGTTTGATATATTATAGATACCACTTGTAAAACTTGAACAAGTAAAATCATACATAGGGTAGCTTGCTATGTTGCTCACCTTTTGCATTTCAGTAAAATGTCTATCACCAGTTAAAAATAAAACACCGCTAATTTTATTATCATTGATATAATTCATTAATTCGGTATATTCGGCAGGGTAGTGCTGTAAACATTCCTTGTCTGCAATTGGGTTTAGAATTTGACCGCCATTAACTATAAATTTAAAAGTGGCTGATGAAGCAGATAAACAATTTTTTAACCAAATCATTTGCTTCGACCCTAAAAATTCTTTGTTTACATTGGGTTTGCCTTCTAAACTATCTTTTAAATTATCAGGACTTCTAAACGTTCTACCATCTAACATAAAAAATTCGCAATCGCTCCATTTAAATTTATGATAAATTCCTCTGTTGTTCTCTCCAAATGTTTTATTACCCCAATAATTTTTAAAGCACTCATAACTAGATTCTGCAAGTTCAAATGTTTTATCGCCATCATTCGGACCATAATCATGATCATCCCAAATGGCATAATTTGCTCTTGTAGCTCTTAGCTTTTGAATGTTTTTATTCTTAAAATTATAATTGTATCTATACTTAATACCAAAGTCCGAACTATAATCAGCTTCTCTCAAGTATACATTATCACCACCCCAAATTATAAAATCACTTTTCATGTTTCCCATAGTATCAAGAATACTTGTTGAAGCACCATAAGGTTTACCAGGCCTATCATAAATACTGTCATTTATATATAAACAGCTTCCAAACATAAAACTAAAATCTGGTGCAGCTTTTCTCCATTCCCAAAGCTCTTTGGTTTTAAAGGTAGTTGCGAATGGTAAAATTTGTTTAATACCATCTAAAAATACATCATATTTATATTCAATGCCAGGTTCAAGATTATCAATTACCAATTTAACTGGATTATATCTTTCTGAGCTTTGAATGTTTTTTCTAATGTTAACCATTATTTCTGACTTACCAATTGGATGGTATTTTATTTCCAAATCTTTTACGTTAGACATAGTTTCAAGCCAAATTAAAACCTCTCTATGCTCGCAATAACCAATCATTGGGCCAGAAACTAATTTGTTTTGAGAAAAACACATTTGAATGATAAAACAAAATATTATGGTTGTTGTAAACTTTTGCATGTTTATAATTTTATATTATTTAGATAGAGAAGTTAAATTAAAACTTTTTTTTTGCAGTAAAACAAATATAAAATGAAAAATCTTTTATTAATATTTCTTGCTTTCCTAACAATTATAATTTTTAGTTGTAAATCAGATGAAGGTCCGAAAAAAAATAGAGAAGCAGATAGTCTTGCTTTAATAAATAGCACCTTGTATAAACAACTCGCCTCTAAAGACAGTACAAGCAAGCTTTTTATTGGAGCATTTAATGAAATTCAGGACAATTTAGATTCTATTAAATTGAAAGAAAAAATGATAGTTGAATCTACAAGACCAGAAGACATTGATAATAAAAAAGAGCAGATAAAACAAGCAATTCAAAGTATTTATGAGTTTATGGCTCGCAATAGGGGAGCTATTGCATCATTAAGTGCTAAACTAAAAAGGGCGCAGTTAAATCAATCGCAAGCAGATAGTACTATTGCTGAAATGCAAAGAGTAATTGAAAGGCTTACAGCTCAGGTTGATGCTAAGGATAAGGAATTAAATGAAATGAAAAGTCAATTAGATAAATTAAAAGTTGATTTTGATGCACTGGCTTCAAATTTAAAAGTTAAGGAAGAAGAAAGTAATCAAAAGACAGCAGAGCTGAATACTGCATACTACTTGCTAGGCACGACTAAAGAGTTAAAAGAAAAAGGAGTAATAGCTAAAAAAGGGGGTTTTATAGGAATTGGCAAAAGTACAACCTTGCAAAATGGACTAAGAAAAGATATGTTTAAGCAGATAGATATTACGCAAGTTTTAAGTATTCCATTAAATTGTAAAACAGCAAAAGTTTTATCGAATCATCCTGAAATTAGTTACAAAATTGTAGGAGATGAAAAGGCTAAAACAGTTGAAAAGATTGAAATTACTAATGCGAAAGAGTTCTGGAGTAGCTCAAAATATTTAGTTGTTGAAGTGAAATAATTAGATTGTAATTGTGACAAAACCCTCAATAATTTATCATTGAGGGTTTTTGTTTTTACCTAATATAGTTTTTAGGTTATTAACATGTTTAAAACAAACGAAAGGAATAAAAAGTTACATTTTTTTTGATTTGAATAAACATATTATAGATTTGTAAAAAAACAATTTGTCAAACCAATTAAATTAATAATTATAAAATGAATAAAAAGTTACTATTATCATTTATCACAGGATTTGGAATTACGTCTATGATGGCTACAAATCCTCAAAACCTTAATAAGGTTACAAAAGTTAGTAAGATGCCTCGTGCAAGTATTACTCGTGCTGATAGCGAGTATTCACTACAGTCTTATAATTTAAATCCAAGCGCACCTGCAAGCCCAATGGCTATGCCTACTGGTCCAATTTCATTAATTGAAATAGGAAGTTCTCCAAATTTATATACCGCTATTGTTTCTCAATCAAATTGTTTAACTGCCGACCAAAACATTAATACAGTAATGTTTACACGTCGTAGAAACGTTACTACCATTGGCAATTCCGGTTTTGTTCAGGTTTCTGTTTCTACTAATGGTGGTTCAACATTCGATTCACTATTAACTGTGGTAGGCGATGCCACTGACCAACATCTTTGTCGCTATCCTAACGGTACAATTGTAAATCCTCCAGGAAATACAAATCCTGCTAACGCTTTTGCTGCAGTTTCTGGTCCATGGCATCCTGGTGCTGATTGGCAAGGAAATTTTTTCGGTACTGCTAAATTAAGTGGAACAAATGTCAATAATGTTTTTATTGATAACAACAACTTGGCAGGTGCTCAAAAAAGTGATTTTGCTCGTATCAGCGCTCAATCTACTGATAATGGAATGATGTATGTTATGGGCGGATTTTATGGTGATGCAAATGGAACAACTGCTATTGCTCAAGACTATAAAAGTGCCGTTCTGCATTCTGGAAAATTAAACCAAAATACAAATACATTTAGCTGGACTGCAAGAACTTTCCCTCACCCATTCCGTAAGGATCCAGCAGATGGAACATTTAATGTTTTTACAACTGCTTTGTGTGCATGGAGTCAAGATGGTCAAGTAGGTTATGTTGTATATACAGGCCAAGACTCAGCTACATATAATAATTTAAAGACTTATCAACCTATAGTTTACAAAACAAACAATGGCGGTATTTCTTGGAATTTTATGCCAATGTTTGATTTTAGTACTTTAACTAACTTAACAAATGCATTGCGTGCTACAAGTGCTGGAACAAAAAGACCATTTTTTACACAAGGTAGTGGTTTTGATATTACAGTTGATGCAAATTATAATCTACACATTGTAAGTGCAATTTCAAGTGCAAGTTCTGATGATCAAGATTCATTAGATTTCACTTGGAATATCCCTAAAATTATTGCTGATGTGTATACTACACCAACTGGATGGCAAGCACAGGTGTTAGATTCTTTAATGACCGACGAAGTTGCTGATGGTGACTCTCCGTGGCAAGCTTCAGATGGTAGCGGTGGTAATGGTTGGGATGCACGTATTCAAATTTCTCGTTCTCAAGATGGTAAACGAATTTTCTACGGATGGATGGACACAGACTCTACATGGGCTGTTACCACAAATCAGTTTCCAGATATTTATGCAAAAGGTATGAATATTGAAACAGGTTATTTAACTCCAACACTTAATTTTACATCTGGCGATGTTGCCACTCATGGTAAAATGGCTTGGTTGTATATGCAAAGCATTACTTTGAAAAATAACCAAGACTATGATTTAGGATTTACTACATCAACTTCTTATGATAACACGTTTGATGCCCTTAGTGGTGTTAAACACTACTATGTGAAAGGAGTTAAATTTAATGAATCGGAATTTATTGTTCCGGGCAATATCACTTGTACAGCTTATTCAGCTAATGTTAATGTATCAACTCCTGATACTTGTAGTGCTGGAAATGGAACTGCATCAGCAAATGTTGTTAACGGTTCAGGAACAAGTTATTTATATAGCTGGAATGGTTCAACAGCATCATCAAGCGCAGTTGGAACAAACTTAACCACTGGAGGTAATTTCTTATCAGTTGTTGATAATAATAATTGTATCACAACCGCTACGTTTGTTATGACTGATTATGGTTCAGCAACTTCAATTAACTCAACTCCTACTCCAACATCAAATTGTAATGCTACTGATGGAAGTGCTACCGTAGTTGGTTTCCCAACTGATACCTACACTTATGTTTGGAATACTACAATTCCTCAAACTGGTGCTACAGCTTCTAATTTAGCAGCATCTACATATGAAGTAACCTTAACAAGTTCGGTAGGTTGTACCTCTGCTTTCGAAGTAATTATTCCTGCAGGTGGTTTACCAACAGTAAATTGTGTACCTACTAATATAACTTGTAATGGTGGTACAAATGGTTCTGCAATTGCTAATACTGTAGGTGGTGCTGCTCCGTTTACCTATGCATGGAGCAACGGTCAAGATTCTATCGTTGCCACTGGTTTAGGAGTAGGTACATACTCAGTACAAATTACTGACGCAAATGGTTGTTCTACATCATCTCAAGTTTCAATTACTCAGCCAGCTCCAATTGTTTTAGAAACTGCTTTTACATGGTCTAACTCTGGCGCAGGAACAAGTTCATGTACTGTAACTCCTTCTGGAGGAGCAGTTGCACCATTTACATATAGCTGGAATACTGATCCTGTGCAAACTACAGCAACTGCAACAGGAATTAATAACACTAATTACACAGTAACAGTTACTGATGCTAACAATTGTACTAGCACTAAAAGTGTTAATGCAGTTGGGCTTGTTAAGCAAACAAAAGATAATGCATTGCGTTTTTATCCAAATCCTACAACAGGAATTGTTTATTTAGAAATTGCAAAGGAGTTTGGCCTTAATTTGAATATTGTAGTTACTAGTATAGATGGATCTATTATTTCTAATACTTCAGCTACTAACAATGCAATTCAAACAGTTGACTTAAATAATCTTTCTAAGGGGTTATACTTTGTAAAAATCTCTTCAGGTTCTAATTCTAGAACCTTAAAGGTTACAAAAATGTAATAACAGAATAGAAATTCAGAAAAGGCTTCATTTAATTATGAAGCCTTTTTTTGTTTTAATTGTGTTTGCAAGTTTGGATATTGTGCTTATATTCGCGCCCTAATTTAAAATTTTATAAAATGCCAACAAAAATCAGATTACAAAGACATGGTAAAAAAGGGAGTGCTTTTTTCCACCTTGTAGCTGCGGATGGTCGTGCACCTCGTGATGGAAAGTTTATTGAAAAACTTGGCACCTACAACCCAACTACAAACCCTGCAACAATTGACGTAAATTTTGAGCGTTGCCTGCACTGGGTGCAAGTTGGGGCACAACCAACTGACACCGCTAAAGCTATTTTAAGCTATAAAGGTATAATGATGAAAGACCACTTGTTACGTGGAGTTTCAAAGGGAGCATTTACACCTGAACAAGCTGAAGCTAAATTTCAAACATGGTTAGATTCAAAGCTATCAAAAGTTTCGGGGAAAGTACAAAGCCTTGATGAAGCTAGAAAAGCTGCTTATGACGCTAAAATGCAAGCAGAAACTGATTCTAAGAATAAGAAAGCTGCGGCAATATTAGCAAAGAATACTCCTGTAGTTGAAGAAGTTGTTGCTCCTACAGAAGCAGATGCTAACACTGAAGCTGAGACTGCAGCAGAATAAATTAAGTATTTAAAATGTTAGAAACGCAATCAAAATTTTGGTTGCGTTTTTTTTGTTAATACATCAAACTCAGAGTTGCTCTCTTTGACATATTAATAAACCCAGAATATGCATTATTAATTCTATTACAACCCAAAACCTTTTCAAAATATGAAGTATACAACTTTTCCTCATGCATCATATATTGAATATGATTTATTCGCAAAAGTTCATATTTTATTAGGCTTTAGTTTTACACTACGAACCTCTAAAACATAATCTGGGATAAATAATACCGATTTCACTTTCAATTTAGTCCAATTGCAGCATGGCCTTCTTGTACTAATTTCAAGTAGTATAGGCATTAAACATTGCATATTTATTTTTTAGTTGGACTAATAAATAAATGCAATGGGTATAATTTCGTATGAGCTATACCTTTTATTTCTGCTAAACAATTATAGCGTTTTGCCAACTACAAATCAAAAAAGAAAAATGTCACCGCCGACCAATATATATCAACTCCTCTGGCATAGCCTATCGTTGAATGGTTTTTGTCCTGAACTGTACCATCATTTTTGATATAACCTAGTGTTGAGTGGTTCTTGTCTTGTACCGTTCCATCCTTTTTCACATAACCAACGATTGAATAATTTTTATTTTGAATGGTTCCATCCGATTTGATATATCCAATTGTGCTGTGGTTTTTGTTTTGAATGGTTCCATCGCTTTTAATGAAGCCAGCGGTTGAATGGTTGCTATCTTGAATGGTGCCATCAGGTTTTATATAGCCTGTGGTGGCGTGGTTCCTAGATTGGATGGTTTGGGAATATGTTAATCCAAAACGCAATACCATTAACAATAAAATTATTTTTTTCATTTATTTAATTTTCAAATCCTACAAAACACCTCTACTTTCATTATAAATATTGCTTTTCTGACATCTTAATGCTTTATGCTGTTAAAACCTTAGCACACTTTTCTCTAAACTTTTAAGACTACTGGCAACTGGCAACTGCTTGGTAGTTGAAACTTTGAGGTGCTTGCGCTTTGGCTGTTGTAACTATTAGCAAATGTGCTAAAAAGATAATTGCAAATGGTGCGTTTTTAATTTTCATATTATTGTTATTTGTTCATTTTTTGAACACATAGTCACATAGAAAATGTGTTGGGTTAATTTTGAGATGAGTTTAGCAATTTGTTTTTTAGTTAGATTCATACCCATCAAACTGTGTATCTATGTGTTTACAATACTTAGTTTTTAATTATTTTAAATGTTTTAGCTTTTTGATTGTTTGTTACTATTTGAATAAAATATGTAGCGTTTGCAAGGTCTTGAAATGGAACACTTGTCTGCTGGTTTTCTATTTTGTTTTGTTGAATTATTTTTCCGTTAATGTCTGTCAATGTCTATTGAGCATTGCTTAGATTTTGCTCGTCAAGTTTAATAAATGCAAAGTCAGAAGTTGGATTTGGTTGAATGGTAATTGATGTATTTTTTAAGTCATCAATTGCAGTGATTAACAACAACCCTTGATTAAAACCTTGCGTCAAAACATTTTTTGTACTTGTCGCAGTATTTACAATTGGTTCTCCAATTGTCCAATTCAACTGAGCGTTACCATTTGTCGCTGTGTTACCTGCGCTACCAATAACTTGTAAAGTATTTGTCTGCGCAAAAGTTAAGGTAGTAAAGATTGA
>JBEIDK010000066.1:0-16174 GCA_040383485.1 Flavobacteriales bacterium | reverse complement strand
AGAACAATCCAACTAATGAATCTTTCAACATAAAATTACCGTTACCGGTATTTGTAAAATAGTAACCGCGAGGATAATTATATGGCGCATCTATGCCAAAAAGTGCAGCGTCTAAATCACCGTCATTGTCATAGTCGGCAAAGTCAATACTGCCATTTATCAATCCATAATTATTGATGGTTAGTGATGTAGAACCAATCTGAGTTGTATTGTTTACAATGGTTCTTGAGTAGTTGTTGTTACTGTTAGTAATTTCGCGTCCCATCACAAAACCGTCTAAGTCGTTGTCGTTATCATAATCAAAAAACTTAGTAGTAGTGCCTATACAACCTTGTATAAAACTAATTGTAGTGTTGGTAAATGTGTTCCCGAATTTCCTTTTTAAATTAGTAATTGAATTTGAACTTCCTGTTCGCCCTGCAATTAAATAGTCAATGTCTCCATCGTTATCATAGTCGGCAAACTCTGCGCTACCGTTGTACACACCTTGAATTGCCACGAGGCTTTGATAGAAAGGATATAATGTGCGAAAAGGCCAAGTTTGAGAATTGCTGCTTGTGCCAAAAAAATTGTTTGCGCGTATGCGCCAGAAGTATTTTGTGTTTAAATTCAAACCTGTAATGGCAAAAAACGTATCTGTTGTTTGCACGTTATTTACAATCATGTTTGTAAAAAGTGTATCACTTGCCACATCTATAAAATAAGATGTTACAGTAGTATCGGGCAACCATGTAAAGAAAAATTGAGAAGGTATTTCATCTTGATTGTAAGCAGGATAAACTTGTAAAGGTATATTTGCTACTTGTACTTCAAAACTATCAATAGTTGAAAATACAGATGCTTTGAAAGAGGCATCAATAGCTTGAATTTGGTAGTAATATTTTCCTTGTGGTAGATTATTTATAATCTTAAAAGTATCTAAAGAAGCATTTCCAATTTGCAGTAATTCTCTTTTTCCATTTGCACTATTTGCGTTGTCGGAAATTATATTATCTGAATAAGGAACAGTTCCCAAACGAACATTGTAACTTAACGAATTTGCATTTGTGTTATTGTCGGTAGTTTTGTTCCACTTAATAATTGCTTGGTTCGAATTTACAAACGCAGTTGTTCCGCTAACAACATTTGGCTGGGTGTTAATGGTTATGTTGTCATTCCTAAAAATGACATTATTTGATCCACCATAAATTAATTGAACATCAATTTTGGAGTCTGCATTTACATCTATAATATTTGCACTCAGTGTATTTCCGTTGGTACCCGTAAATGTTTTTAAAATAGTTGAGTTGCTAAAAGTTCCAACAACGTTCGCAAATATTGTTAGGTTTGAACTTCCGCTGTGGCGCAGCAAATCAACGTCACCATCATCATCAAAATCGGCTAAATTTAATGTTGCGCTATTGCCACTAGCTATGTTTATGTTTGCATCTACAAATGAATTTCCGTTTATATTTTTGTAATATTTAATGTTGTTTGCGCCTGAATAAAATAAATCTAAATATCCGTTACCATCAGCATCAGCCCAAACAAGATTATCACCTGTAGCACTTGCAAAACTATCACTTGTTGCTATAAAAACACCACCGGAGTTTTTGTATAATTTTAAACTATTGTTGCTATTTATTGCAGCCAAGTCAGGGTCTCCATCCTTATCAATATCTGCAAACGAGATGCTACTAAAATTATTAGGTAAATTTTGTGTTAGTTTTGTAAAGCTTCCAATATTGTTTTGGTAAATAACCGTTTCATTTCCCGATGCACCATTATTGCTTGTGCTGCCACTCACAAATAAATCTATATCACCATCATAATCATAATCAACCCAATTACATGTAGCATTTGTATAGTTTGAAATTGTTGTTGTTTGTGAGACAAATAAGCCGTTTGTATTTTTATACAATTTAGAAATTGGATTATAACTTGAGTTTGTTCCGCAATAAAACAAATCTAAATCACCATCATTGTCATAGTCGCCCCAAGCACCTGATGCATATTCTACGCCTGATAAAGATGATGTATTTAGCACGAAAGCACCAGCATTATTTTGATAAATGCGTGCAACTCTATTGCCTGAAATTGTGCCAGCAACAAACACATCCATATCGCCATCACTATCATAATCAGCTACCGAATAGTGTGAATAGGTTGCCGCAGGAATTGCAGTTGCAACATTTGTAAATTGCTGTCCTAAGCAGTAAGTTGATATTAGGCTTGCGAAAACAAGCGTTAAGAAAAATTTACACATGATTAGAGAATTTTAAAAACGTTTTAAAATTATTAAAAAAACGGAGTGGGAAAATTTAAGTTCTATGCAATTATTACAAGCACGAAGCATACTAATATAAATCAGAAAACAGCATTTATTATATGCTATCATAATCCACTAAAAGCGCTAATTTGATTAATGTACAAGTCTTTATTAATTATTGTTTTAAAAATTTAATTGTTTGTTCATTGACTTTCACAAAATAAACACCCTTTGCAAACGCACTCACATCAATAGTTTCCAAAGCATTGCAATTGTTTTTGGTAAATACGTTTTGCCCTAATGTGTTTTGGATTGCGATGTAAGCCCCTCTCCATCTCTCCCCAATAGGGAGAGAGCCACTCACGGAAATATTTAAAATATCTTTAGCAGGATTTGGATAACAAGTAACACTTCCCTCTTTTTTGTGGAGGGCTAGGATGGGACTTTCAGTAACTAACATTGTATAACAAGCCGATGTATCTACGCAACCATTTTGCGTAACGGCAACCGCATAATAATCATTAAAATTTGGCGGCGTAAAATATTGGCTTGTCTCGTTTGGAATAGGAGCGTAAGCCGTTCCACTACATAACAACCATTGATAAGTGGCATTCGTTGCATTTGATGTAAATGAAGCGTTGCCAACCAAAATGGAAGTATCAACTGAATTTATGGTGAGGTTTAGTGTAATAATACTATCACAACCGCCCGAAGCACCACCAATCATTGTATAAGTTGGAGTATTTGTACTTGAGCTATATACATTACCATTAAGCCATAAATATGGGTTACATGAAGTAACTGTATCATTGCTTGACGAGAAACAATAGACATTAGAAGCACTCTCAAATGCTCCAATTGTTGGATGATGCGGATGTCTGGTATTGCCATAAATATCTGTATTAATATAGGAAATAGGCACACCAATAGTATTGATGATGGCTGCATTAGCAATGTAAGATGATAACTGATAAATACCTGAAACAACTATTGAAGGGTCGGCATATACAGAGTTTGAATCTAACCCTGTACCCGCAGTAAATGCAGCTAAAGAAGTGTAGTTATTAGAGAAGCTTGTTCCATTTCTGTAGAATAAATTATGGTCCGAAATGATGTTGCCAATATATGCTTCTGCATTTGGATATCGAAAAATGTAATTCGTAGCTAATGAATCTTTTCTGTAAAAAATATTATTCTTAATTGTTATTCCACTACTAGATGTTTCAGTGTAAATGCAGTAACCACTCATTGTTGGGGTATCCATATAAATTGTATTGTTATAAAAATCGTAATCACCAGAACTGCTAGCCCTAAAACCATATGCTACAGCACCTTGAGCTGAACCTCCCAAAATAACATTGTTATATATTTTTGTTTTTTGAAGTGGCCAACCACTAGAAGATATCATCTGTAAATAACTGTTTAAAAAATTGTTGTGAAAATCGCTTCTACTTGTTTGTTCTAATAGTACTCTTCCTAAAATTGTATTATTTTTTATTTGAACAAACGCCCCACCATTAACTGTTACACGTGCTCCTACGTAGCTATCTTCAATAAGTAAATTACGATGAGAAAAGAAAGGATTACCAAAATAACAACCACTAACAGAACCAAACAAATAGCATTTGCTTACTACCATACCACTATCATTACAGCTTTGAATAACATACTCAGTAGCTGAAGATGTTGATGAAGAATGTCCCCATAATACACAACTAGAAAAAGTACAATATTTACCTCTATTAATAAACACCACAGCATTATTATTTACATTAGGGTATTGCCTAACTGTTAAGTCTTTTAAGATTAAATAATTGATTTGATTTAAACGAATCGTATTCTGCTGATTTGAAGTAGTAGTGCCATTAATTTCAACCAAACTACTATCACCACTTTCGCCTTGAAAAGTAATGGTATTGTTTACTGATGCTCCTGCAACGGGAGAAAATATTAATAGCTCTGGGTAGTTTCCATTTCTTATGTTAAACACAACGGGTGCACTAATTCCGTTTGAGTCGAGTGCAGTTATTGCAGCATTTATTGTAGTAAAATCAGGAGCTGTGCCACCAATGGTATAGGTTCCTGCAAGAGGATTCGCAAATGTTAAAGTAGCAATTCCGAGTAAGAAAAAAAGTGTAATAAATTTTATCATTCTATTATAAATTTAGTTGTCTGACCTTTTGTTTTTATAAAGTATAATCCTTTCGAAAATTCAGATAAATCTATATTTTCTAGATGACTACAGTTGTTTTTTTCAAATATAATTTTTCCAATGCAATCTTGAATGGTTAGGTTTTGTTTTAAGATTCCTGAAATAGAAATAGACGACTTAGCTGGATTGGGAAATACATGAATCCGATTATAATTAATACTTGTTTTAGTATCAGTAAATATAAAATAGTAAGTAGAAGAAGTATAATAATTACATGCCAAAGAATCATATACGGCAACGCTATAAACACCTTCCGAAGTAGGTGTGTATGATTGTTGAACTCCTAATGTTATTGGAACAGTATCCAAATACCATTGATAAAAATCAGCAGGAGTGCAAGTCAATACTCCATTATTTTCAGATATTATTGGCATTTGAATTTGAGAATTAAACACACTTATTGTCACTGAGTCGGTTTTACTGCACGTTGTGTTTGTATCAACTACTGTTAAATAAAATGTGGTTGTAGATGCAATACTATCTATTGGCGAAGTTGAAATAGTTGGAAAAGGAATTGCAGTGGTTGATGATGTCCAAAGATATGTGTAATAGGGTTGATTATAGGCAACAAGGAATAGATTAGAATTAGGACAAACGCTGGTGTTAACCATTTGGATGATTGGCAAAGTAATCGGATTCTGTTGATTAATTTGTAAAGTATCACTATTGGTACAACCATTTACATCTGTAACCAACACTTGATATTGAATGCTTCCATTAATAGTGGCAATCGGGTTTGAGATGTTCGGATTATTTAATCCTGTTGTTGGCAGCCAGGAATACTGAACACCACCATTGGCTTGAAGTTGAATTGTTCCTGAGCCACAATAATTCGAATTATTAGTTGCTATAATATTTGTGGGCAAAGCATTGATTGTAAATTTTACAGAATCGATAGCGCTACAGCCAAAAGCGTTGGTAACTTGTACCAGGTAATTAGTTGTTGTAGCTATATTCGCCATTGGGTTTGCAATGGTATTATTATTTAATCCTGAGGTTGGAAACCATGAATATTGATTCCCACCAACTGCATTTAACTGTACTGTAGCTGCACCACAATAATTGGTATCATTATTTACAATTGAATTAATTGGTGTTGGATTCACTATAATATTTACATGATCAGTAGCGGTGCATCCATTAATATCTGTTACTAAAACATTGTAGCTTGTTGTTTGGTTTGGAGATGCAATGGGATTGTTAATACTTGAATTATTCAATCCATTTGGTGGTGACCATAAATAACTTATACCACCTACAACCGTAATTTGTGTATTTGAATTTTGACAAATTGTATCATCACTTGAAGTAGAAATCGTAAAATTAACAACATTGGCAGTAAATGAATTTGAACTTGCACTTGAATTAGCAACACAAGATAAACTAGAAGTCATAATTACATTCACCATATCATTATCCTGCAAAGAATCGGTGTTATAAATTGACGAATTGTTATTAATGTCAATGCCATTTAAGAACCATTGAAAAGTTGGATTTAAACCTCCAGCAAATGTATTAACATTAAAAACAAATGGTGAGTTCGGACAAGCATTTCCAACAATATTACTTTGTAAACTTACAGTAGGTATAGCTTGTGCTTGAATAGCAATGTCAAAACCATTATCGCTTCCTATAACTATTGGGTTAGTTGATACTGCGCGCACTCGGTAAAGACCTGATGGAGTATTAGCAGGTATGGTTGCAGTAACTACACCTGATTGATATACAAAAATACTTGTAGGCGTATAACTGCCAATAATTATTGGGTTTGCAAAACTACCAGTTGCATCGCTAAGCTCTAAATTCATTATACAGCCCGACGCAAAAAATCCTCTCCCAATGCACGCAACAGGCATTTTACTGCCTGCACAATAACTGTTAGTGCCAACAATTGTTTCAATTTCTAATTGTTCTTTTATATGAACAAGGCTATTGCCAAGTCCTCCAGTGCAATAACCAGTAGCTCCATTGTTTGTCATTGAAATTCCTTTCATGCTCCAATTATTTTGCAAACAGGCTGTACTTTGGCTACCAATTACTTTTCCGCTATCTAAAGTAAAATGCTGACTGGTATATCGCGCAAAGTAAAGTACACTATCATTTACTGCACTTATTTCTTCAATTTCGGCATTATTTGTCATTGAGTTAGTAGGATACCAATTTAATCCTGCATCGGTTGTAAATAGTAGCTTCCCGAAACCACCTCCACAATATCCTAAACTATCGTTAGTAAAAACTATGTCATTTAAATCGCCGATATTTTGCAGGCTTAAATTTGTAATCGACCATGTTATACCAGCATTAAAAGTGCGGTGTATTTTGCTATAGCTAATAGCAAATCCTGTATCAAAATTAGTAAAGAAAATTCCAGTAAAATAATCAGTTGATGTTGTTGCAATACTATCCCAAGTTTCTCCGTTATCAAAGGTTCTAAAAATAATTCCACCATCTGCCGAAGCATAGCCAGTATCTTTGTTAATGAATGAAAAGTCCGAAATACCACGTGCGGAATTAGTTGGTTTCTGTATCCATGTTTCACCTGCATCTATTGTTTTTAAAATGCGGCCAGTATCGCTAGCTGCAAAGCCAATACTATCATTTACAAAATATATTTTATTAATGGTAGATGCTGCAGGAAGACTTTTTGATTTTAGTTTCCAGTTTAAACCACCATTATCCGTTTTTAAAATTGAACCTGCATAACCTCCAGCATAAGCTGTTTTCTTATTGGTAGCCCAAACACTATAAAATGCGCCAGAAGCAGCAGAAGTGCAATTGCGCCAAGTATTTCCAGCATTGGTTGTTTTGTATATTTTACCTCCGGTGCCACAGATGAAACCAATGTTATTATCTATAAAGTAAATACTATTAAAATTATCGTTTTCTCCATTTAAGGTGTATGACTGTGTCCATGTATTTCCTGCGTCATGAGTAATAAAAATACCTTTCCCTGCTGATACAATAAAACCATTGTTAGCATTTGTAAATGTTATTTTATTCAGCGGGTAACCCCCAACTGTTAATTGTTGCAATACATTCCAAGATACTCCACCATTGGTTGTTTTTAAAACTGAATAGCCATTTGTTACATAACCTGTGGCATAACCAACTGAGGCACTTGTAAAGTGAACGTCTCTTAATGAACTTGAACCTGTTGAAACACTTGTCCAGTTTGCACCGCCATTAGTAGTTCTTAAAAGTTGACCATTTTGGCAAGTGATAAAACCTAATTGTGAGTTGTAAAAATAAATTTTATTAAGGTTAGCCGTAACGCCTCCTGCCGAAATGGTTTGCCAAGTGGTACCACCATTATTAGTCTTGCGCAACGCACCGCCATTACCAATGATAAAACCATTTTGTAAAGAAGTAAAGTATATATCGTTAACTCCACCGGCTATTGTGTTTGCAAGACTTGTCCATGTTTGGCCACCATTAGTTGTGCCATATACCTGTGATGTATTTACGCCAGCAATCCAGCCATTTAAATCGTCAATAAAAAATATTGCAGAGTTAGCACTGCCGCCAGTATTCGTTAGAATCCAATTCTCGCCTCCATCAACAGTTTTATATAAGTTAAGTGGAGCAGTATTACTGCAATTTCCGATTTGTGCTGCAGTGGCTAATGCATAACCTGTATATCGATTTGTGAATTGTATGTCGTTTATTGATGATCCTAGAGGCGTAGCATTTTTCCATTGACTGAAAGCATTTGTAAATGCTAAGCAAATAATAAGGTAATTTAATTTCATATATTGATGTTATGTTAAATGATATGCAACTTAGCTTATGAGTGTGAGATTAGCTAATATGCTTTAAAACTATTTTTAATTTTTTGCAAAACTATGTGTTCTTTTGTTAGTTTCATTATCTCTAATGTTAATATAATGAATAAGCGATTGTTTGTAATTGGTTTAATCTTTACCTTAAATGTTAATGCTCAAAACTATGTAAACGAAACGGCACGCTGGAAGCAGTATCAATCATGGTATGGATTTGGACAGTCATCATTAAATAATACGGAGTATTATTTTAATGGGGATACAATTATTAATGGTATTTATTACTATAAAATGTGGAGTGATTTAGAATCAAATTTCACCACTTATACATATGATTCATTAGGTAATCCAGTTACAAATACTGTCACCAATTCGAGTACAGGATTAGCCGGGTATTTTAGAGAACAGAACAAGAAATTTTATTTAATTGCCTATGCTAATCCAGAGGTTACGCTTTATGATTTTGATGTTGCTATTGGCGATTATTTAGATTCGATTGCAACAAATAGTTACTGCGGATTGTCGCATCCTGTTTTAATGAATTTAGATACCGTTTGTATTGGTGAAATTGGAAGGAAACGTTGGGGCATTTCATTTTCAACTTATCCTTCTGCAACTTTCTACATTGAGGGCGTTGGTCCAAATTCAGGATTCAGAGCATCTATTTGTCGTAATGGCTGTCCTGAGTGCGGCTACGGATTAAACTTGTTTACCATGAATGGTGACACTCTTTATAATGGAGCATGTTCAATTTTTCCAAATGATATTGATGAAATTGGTCGTAAAACAAAGTTGCAAATAATTGCTTCTGAAGAGGAACTGCAAATAGAAGGAAAAGATATAAATGAAATTTACCTTTTTAGTTCAGTTGGACAAATAGTATCTGTTTTTACTAATTTAAATTCGAATAGGTTAAGTATAAATACTACTAATTTGCAAACAGGCATTTACTTTATTAAAGCTAAATTAGAGAATGAAATAGTAACTAAACCAATTTACCTAAAATGATTAATATTTTCACTTGTTGCAAGCCTTGCACTTAATGGTTTCTAAATGTTTTTCGGAATTTATTTTTACTTCAGGGCTAACGTACGGGATTCCCAAATTCATGCCTCGAATAATTAAAATTATGGCTATTAGTAAGGAAATATAGTATGAAGAACTTTTAATGTGTTTTCTGAAGCTCAAATTTATTTTATTACTAAACAATATAATTGATATCAAAGCAGGAGAGGTTCCTACACCGAATAAAAACATAAATGTAAAACCGCCAATAGCTGAATGACTAACAGTTGCTCCTGCCAATGCTGCATATACCAAACCGCATGGTAAGAAAGCATTAATAATTCCAAATAAAAAAAAGTGTTTTAACTGAGGCTTTTCAATTATTCTTTTATAGATAATATTAAATTGGTTTTTAAAAATAAAGTTCCTAGTTGAATGTTCTTTTAAATATGGAATTACAGTTATCAATAGCAAAATAATTCCTGCTATTATAGATAGGTTTTGCTGCCAATTTAAAATCAAAAATGATTTACCTATTAGGCCAAACAACAAACCTATAATGCCGTAACCAAAAGCTTTTGAAAATAAATATATTAAAATGGAAATATTTTTATTTGATGTTGCTACTCCAGAAAATGGTAAACTCATAGCTAAAGGACCACACATCCCAATGCAATGTAAACTACCACCAATTCCTAGTAATAGTGCAGATATGTAAAGCAACGAAATCAATTTTTATAATTGAAGAGGGAGTTCATGATAATAGGTTTTTCCGTCCTTTTCTATTGAAATCTTTACTGTGTAACTTACATTCGCCCACTTGCTGCAATCGAAGTTATAAACGCCTTCATTACTTTGTTTAAGTGCAACTTTAGTGTCGAAAGTTTTGTCAGAAATACAATAAAAATTAATTGAAGCTTTATCAAATTTGCAGGCGAGTTCTTTTGGTAAATTCAATATAACTTCATTTCCAGCTTTCGTAATTTGATATTCATTTTTATATTCATCACCATTTGATTTGGCAATTATATTCTCTTGATATTTTAATTCGTTTTCATAATAATTATCGTTTACCATTTCGGCAGGTTGTGTCATACACCTAAACACCAAGTAACTCATAAAAATTATCATCATTCCAAAACCTGCAATGATTAGGTTTCCGCTATGTAAAAATTTGCTGTTCATATTAATAATGGGCTATAAAAGTTATTTTTTTAGTTTGAATTATTTCATCATTGGACTTTATGAATAATTTAAGATTTTCTTTTCTCTCATCTATTCTATTTTTAGGGAACTTTATAAAAAAGGTTTCTTCACTTTCTAAACCTGATTTTAAGGAATCCAATTTATTTCCAACATATTCAATGCTTGCTGTCTTATCTTCCAATTCTATTGAATATGGCTCTGTATTACTACTTTTATTTACAATTTTAATGCGATAAAGATTTGTAACAGATCCATCGTTATTTTCTTGTAATATCTGTCCTGGTACTCTCATAACTGTAGAGTCAAACATTGAGCGCGTTATTAAAAGCGTTACTAAAAGTCCTATTAAAATAATAAGTACTGCCGAATAAGCTTTGATACGGAACGTCAACTTTGGTTTTTTACCTTCAGCAATATCATTTTCACTTGCAAAACGAATCAAATCGGGTTCTCTATGCACTTTTTCCATCATCATATTGCAAGCGTCGATACAAGCAGTACAATTAATACATTCAAGTTGTGTTCCATTCCTTATGTCAATTCCAGTAGGACATACTTTTACGCATAATCCACAATCAATACAATCGCCTTTGTTTTCTAATTTTTCTTTTGCTGCTTTTGCCCTTGGCTCACCTCTAATATAGTCATAGGCTACAATTATTGAGTTTTTGTCTAGTAAAACCCCTTGAAGTCTGCCATATGGACAAATAACAATACACACAATTTCTCGAATAAATGCATACACTGCATAAAATGCAATTGTAAAAAATACAATAGCTATAAAGCCACCTACATGATTAAATATTGGCTCTTTAATAATTATAAGAAGCTCATCTATACCAATAATATAAGACAAAAATGTATTGGCTATAAGGAATGATAGAAGGAAGAAAACTATGTGCTTAAATATTTTTCTAGCATACATTTCTGTGGTCCATTTTCCTTTGTCTTCTATTTCTTGCTTGTTGGCTGGCCCTTCAATCCAATATTCTATTTTTCTAAATACCATTTCAAGAAAAATAGTCTGTGGGCATGCCCATCCACAAAACACCCTGCCAAATATTAAGGTAAACACTATAATAAATAATAAGAAAACTAGCATCCCGATTCCAAATAGTATAAAGTCTTGAGGTAAAAACACTTTACCAAAAAAAATAAATTTTGTATCTAGAATATTAAATTGAAAAAGCGGTATGCCATTTATTTTTATAAATGGTATAGTAAAGAATAATACTAAATATGCAATGCTAAAATAACCTCTCAGATTATAAAGTTTTCCTATTGGCTTTAGCACATACATCCATTTTCTCTTGCCAGTAGTATCTACAGTGGAAATTTTATCTCTAAAATTAGGTTCGTCTGCTTTATTGTCTGTTTTCATTTAGTAGTCTATCATAAAAAGCGCACCTCAAATGTCATTTAAAATAGGGAGTCAATGAATGATAGAAATCATTTTGACAAATGAATAGTATCACAAATAAGCACCTATTGAAAGGTGCTTATTTATAAATCAAATTACTTTTATTTCGTTTTCAGAGTATCAACGTTTGTCGCAACAATGCTATCTTTCATAAGTATTGGTTCTTCCTTATACAATTCCCCTTGTTTCTCTTTTGGGTTAGGAGGATTAGTGCCTTTTAAGGTTGTAACAAAGCTTGAAATTTCGGCTATTTGAGCTGGTGAAAAATCATCTTTCCAACTTTTCATCCCCTTTTCTGCATATCCATATTTTATGCTATAAAATATATCTTTTAATCCTCCTTTATGCAACCAATAATCATCAGTTAAATTTGGTCCAACGCTACCTTGCCCTCCAGCACCATGGCATGCTACACAATTGGCCATATATAATGTTTTTCCTGCATCTATACCTAAGGCATCAGATAGCTTTACAGAATTTTCATCTACATTATTAGCTGCCAATTTCAAATATTCAGTTTTTTGTACTTCTGCTGCTATATTCTCATCATTCAATTCTACATATTGACTTTTTATTGACTTATCGCCGAAGAATTTGAATAGATAAACGAATGCAAATAATATGGATGCATAGAAACCAATTCTCCACCAACCTGGTACTTTATTATCTAATTCTCTAATGCCGTCATAGTCATGAGATAAATCTAATAGGTACTCATCTTCTATTGCTACAGTACTATTGATTGTTTCAAAGAAAGTTTTTTCTGGTTTTTTTGCTGCGTCAGTTATAGTTTCCCGTTCTACTTTTTTTAATAATTTAAAAATACCATCTATTAAACCATATAATATGATTATTTCTACCAATACCCCGAATGCTAACATGTATATATCCACAGGCATATTGGCAAGGTCAATTCCAAATGTTAATTCAGAACTTGGCATGCTTTGAGCATTGGCTGTTGTATTACCAATAAACAATAATATTATAGTTGAGGTAATTACATTTGTTTGTGTATTGTTTTTTTCTTTTTTCCAATTATCAAGATAATAGCTTGCAACATTGTTTATAATGTATGATAATGCAATTATTAATACCATTAATATTATTGCTATAGCTAGTAGCGTGTATCGCAATACATTATAAGTTGATGATGGTGTTGAAGCAATTGCAGTATTTGTAGTTTGAGCGTATATTACTTGAGTAAATAAAATTAATATTACAAGCATTATATGGTTTAATTTATTCTTCATTTTTTACGTATTAATGATTAGGAATATTTGCTTTTTCTTGCATTGTTTTTTTATCGGCAGTAAAAACATATACAACCACTACTACAAATATTGTAGTAAACAGTACCAAGGAAATAATTGGATATAACGATACGTTATCTATACTTTTTAAATAGTTTGTAAATTTCATAACAATTATTTTTTAGCAGTTTTTTTAATATCAGTTCCTAAACGTTGCATGTATGCTATAAGCGCAATTATTTCTTTACTGCTTACTGCATTTATTTTTTCTGCTTTTAGATTAGCAGTAATCAAATCAGCTTGTTTTCGTAATTCAGCATTCGCAATATTTTCATAACCTTTTGGATATGGAACGCCTAATGTTTGCATCACTTCTATTTTCTTTTTAGTGTTTGATGTATCTAAATCATTATCATAGAGCCACGGATATTCAGGCATTATACTACCATTACTAATTTCTTGTGGCGCTAACATATGCTTATAGTGCCAGCTATCAGGATATTTACCTCCTAACCTATGAAGGTCTGGTCCTGTTCTTTTACTTCCCCACTGGAATGGATGGTCATACACGAATTCACCTGCTTTAGAATATTCTCCATATCTTGCTTCTTCATCTCTAAATGGCCTTACCATTTGCGAGTGACAATTGTAACAACCTTCTCTTACATAAATATCACGTCCTTGCAATTCAAGTGGGGTGTAAGGTTTCACTGAAGCTATTGTTGGTACATTACTATCAATTAAAAATGTTGGTATTAATTCTATGGCACCACCAATTGAAACTACAATTAAACTAAACAATAACATGCGCATAGGTTTACGCTCAATAATTGAATGCCAGTGCATTTTTTGTATCGGCATCGGTTGTAGTTTTAACGCATATCCTTCGGCATATTCATTGGCTATAAATTTGCCTTGTTTCATAGTTTTATTAAGATTAACTATTGCTAAAAATATACCTGAGAAATATAATGTACCGCCAATGCCTCGTAAAACGTACATTGGAAATAGGTGTGTAACTGTTTCTAAAAATTGGTACTGAAGTTGACCACTATCGGTAAACTTTTTCCACATTAAACTTTGTGAAAAACCTGCCCAATACATAGGTATGGCGTATAACAGAATACCTATTGTACCAATAAGGAAATGATTATTTGCCATTTTTCTTGAATACAATGTAGTACCATACATTTTAGGGATTAAATAGTACAGCATTCCAAAAATCATAAACCCATTCCAACCTAACGCTCCAATGTGAACATGTGCAATTGTCCAATCTGTGTAATGACTTATAGCATTTACATTTTTAAGCGATAACATTGGTCCTTCAAAAGTTGCCATTCCATAACATGTAAGTGCTACTACAAACATTTTTAAAATAGGGTCTTCTTTTACCCTATCCCATGAACCTCTTAATGTATATAGCCCATTTAACATGCCACCCCAACTTGGTAGTATTAGCATTATACTAAATACTGTTCCCAATGCCTGTGCCCATTCAGGCAAGGCTGTATATAATAAATGGTGAGGGCCAGCCCAGATGTAAATAAATATCAAGGCCCAAAAATGTATGATGCTCCAACGGTATGAGTAAATTGGACGTTCGGCAGCCTTTGGCACAAAATAGTACATCAAACCTAAAAATGGTGTTGTTAGAAAAAATGCAACTGCATTATGACCATACCACCACTGTACTAAGGCGTCTTGCACTCCCGCATATAAGCTATAGCTTTTAAATAATGAAACTGGTATCTCAAATGAGTTTACAATGTGAAGTAAGGCAACCGTTACCCAAGTTCCAATAAAAAACCAAATAGCAACATACAAGTGGCGCTCTCGTCGAACAAGGATTGTTCCGAACATATTAACACCAAATACAACCCATATTAAAGTGATTAGAATATCTATTGGCCACTCAAGTTCTGCATATTCCTTACCTGTGCTTAAACCCATAAATAGTGTAACAGCAGCCAATGCAATAATTAATTGCCAACCCCAAAAATGGATGTTGCTTAATTTATCATTAAACAATCTTGTTTTAAGTACACGTTGTAAAATGTAGTATGCACCTCCGAACATAGCATTGCCAACAAATGCAAAAATTACAGCATTAGTATGTATTGGACGCAATCGGCCAAATGTTGTAAATGATAATCCAAAATTTAATGCAGGGAATGCTAACTGAAATGCAATGAGTACTCCAACCAGCATTCCAATAACTCCCCAAAATAAAGCTGCAAAACCAAATTGTTTTACAATCTTATTGTCGTAATAAAACTTTTCTAATTCCATACTTCTTATTTATTATTGTTGTCTGTAATTTCATTTTTATCATCAAAAAAAATGCGGTGAGCTGGTGAAAAATCATCATCAAACTGACCTGATTTTATACTCCAAATATAGGCTAGTAAAAAGCATACAGCCACTGTTAAACTTACTGTTAAAAGGATAATTATTACGCTCACGTTTTGTTTTTAACGGTAGCAAATCTATACTCAACATATCTGTTCAAGCATGTTTTGAGTCAGATGGTGAAATGACTTTTGTCATGATGTGTGGGTTGGTGTATTATTTAATAGTTGTAAATGATTTACCAAAAAAATATACATTTACCATGCTGCTAATGGCAATTCTTCCAACAAAATAAACGGTATCTTTTTGATTAATCCGTAAATAGACAGTTGAGCATTTTTTGGACTTAGGGTTGGCTTGAAAGCCTTTATACTAAAGAGTTTTGTTCAAAAAAATCTAACTGCTATGCAGTAGAAAATATTACGATGACAAAAGTAACATAAATCAGATATTGATAAGGGTTACAGTTGATGTTTGTAAACCAACTGTCTATTTACGGTTTAACATAAAATTATTCAGAAAAAAAAACACCCTGCTAGTTATGAAGCTAGAGGGTGTTTTTTATTAGAAAGAAAATATTACTCTTTAATCCATTTTCTTAATCCTACACATTCGTTTCCATTAATCACTTTCACAAGATATACTCCGCTTGATAAGTTTTGTATATTGAGTGAGTTATGTTGATTTCTCAATTGTTCATTT